>JBKPMA010000652.1:0-8206 GCA_046731935.1 Acidobacteriota bacterium | reverse complement strand
GCATCACGCCGCGTGGCACTGGTGCGTGTCGTACGTATCGCAGGGCCGCGCGTGTAGCGCCGCCAAGGGTTTCGGCGGGACTGGTTCTCACGCGCGCGGGCCGATGCCATTTCGACACGACGACAATGACGCCGACGAACGACACGACGTTCACCACAAACGCAGCGCCAACGCCGGCGGCCGCAATCAACCCGCCTGCGAGCGCTGGACCGATCGCTCGCGCCAGGTTGAACTCAATGCCATTCAGGGCGGATGCTGCGGGCAGATCCTCTTTGCCGACGACCTCCGGCAGGACCGCGCGCCATGTGGGCGCCTCGAACGCGTCGCCCGCCGCCAACGCAAACGTCAGCGTCAGGAGGAGCCAAGGCGTGATGTGTCCGGTCAGCGTCGTGACCGTGAGGACGATGGCGACGGCCACCATCCAGGTTTCGGTGAACAGAATGAGGCGCCGGCGATCCGCAATGTCGCCGACCGCGCCGGCAGGCAGTGCGAATATGAAAAACGGCAGCGTTGACGCCGTCTGGGTCAACGCCACGTACAGCGGGCTCGCGCCGAGCGACACCATCAGCCATGCCGATCCGACGCTCTGCATGAACGTGCCGATGTCCGATACGAAATCGGCCGCGATCAGTCGTCGGAACATGGGCGTCCGGAGCGGGCGCCAGAGGCTGTGCGATTCGCTCATGCCTACCGGATGTCTGTCGTCTCGTTGACACGGTCCATGACGATCACTTCTGCTCCGTCGCGGAAACCACGATGTAGGGCTGTTCCAACACGTCTCTGCCGAAACCCGGGACGATCGTCGCACGGTCGCGTGACAGGCGAACGAGGAAGTAATACTGCAGCGGATACGGCGACGCCGTGTAGGAGGCCGGAACGATCGTATGGAATGCCTGCGCCTCACGCTCCATCTCGATCGATTGAAAGCGCTCCGCCTGATTCACACGACGGTACCAGCACGTCACGGACTCCGGGCGCGTAGGATCGTCGAGCCGTACCGTCAGCGCCACCGCCGATCCGCGGCGGAACCCGGCCGGCGGCAGGTGCGTGCACGTGACCGAAGGTCGCTGCGGCGGCATCAGTGCCCTTGTGACAATCGCCGCGAACCGCGCATCCTCGCTCGCGGGCGCCGTTGATCGGCGTGCCGCCAGCAATTCGATGTCGCGATCAATTGCGGCAAGCCGATCGCTCCAGCGCCCCTTCTCGGACATCTTGTCGCTGATCGAGAGATCGCCGTACACGGCCGATGACTGCTCGGCCGCCTCGGACCACGCCGTCCGCGCGCGGCGGTACTGATCGACGGCGGCCTCGAGGGCGGCCTGGCTGCCGGTCTGCTCGTGAACGGCGTACAGCACGCCCGCGCGCAGCTTTGCAGCGAAGAATCGCGCAAGAGCCGCCTGGATCGCGACATCGATCGCGGCACGCCGCTGCTCGATCGAGCCCGCCGCTCCTGCCGTAGACAGCAGCGCGGCTACCTCCGCTGCGAGTCCATCCAGCCAGGCACCAACTTCGATCGGTGTGTACTTGCCGCTCGATCCACCGGCGACGAGCTCTCCCGCACATTCCGTCATGCTCGCAAAGAGCTGCGGATCGAGAGCACTGGCGTGGTGAAACGTCTTCGGCTCTGGCGTATCAAAATACGGATTCGGATCCGGAACCGCCGCGAGCGGTTGATTCCAGTAGATCTCGGGCGAGTACGTGTCGCACGCCGCCGACGGCGCGTAGGCGGTCGTGACCAGCGGCAGGATGCGGCTCGCCAGCGCAAGCGCGCGTTCGAGCGGATCGCCCAAGGTCACGCCGATCGCCTGCCGCACGGCGTCCACGCTCGCCGTACTGTAGTCGTACGTCAGCCGTCCCCACGTGCGGTACCAGGCGTCGTACTTCTGCCAGTCGCGGGCGGGTTCGAACGCGGCATCCAGATATCCCGAACGGCGACCCTCCGGAAGCGCGCTCCCCCGCCGGCCGCGAAACGTGAGAGGCTCCATCACATCCATGCCTGTTGATCCACAGAACTGAAAGCGCTGCGCGTGTGCGGCGGTGCCATCCGGATCGGCCGACAGCAGCACGCGCTGGCTGCCGAACCAGACGCGATGTCTCACCGTGTAGCGGCGATCGACGCGCAGCAGGTCGCCGTACCCGTAACGCGTGAAGCTGAGCGAGCCAGCGCTGAGCGCCATCAGTCCGCTGCCCGTCTGTCCGGCAACGGGCCGTTCGAGCTCGCGAATCGAGGCCTGGTGGTACGGAAGCCCCATGTGCTCGGCCCAGTACTTCGGCGACACGTTCACCGGCATACCGGTAGCGAGCGCGCGATCGATCAGATCGTGGTCCAGCCCTTTCGCATGAAGGTCGATTTCGACCTGCCGTCCGCATCGGCGGACGCCATCGAACACCGTCTGCCAGAAGTCGTAACTCCCTTCGGCGACGCCACTTTCGCCGTGGATCCGCAAGGCGACCGCGCCGATCGACGGACATTCGCGCAACACGTCCGTCAAGGCGTCACGGCAATACGACGCGTGCGTCGCTGGCGTCAATCCCTGGACGACGTACCGTGCGTCCGGACTGTTCGCAAGGATGTAGCCGTGCATCCAGATGCCGAGTTGGAACGTCAGGCCGCGGCGCGCTGTCTCGTCGCTGATGTAGCGCAGCGTTGCGAGATTTCTCGCGCGATCGTCGTCCGACACGTTGGTCACCGTGACGGGACTTCCGGGTTGCCGCACGAGAAAGGGATACAGGAACAGCATGTAGCTGTCGGCAACGCGCTGGAGAAAGTCGTAACCCAGACCAAAGCCGAGATGCAGCCGGTTGAAACGGTGTCCGGCGAGCATGGTGAGATACGCGGCCCATGCCTCGCGGTCGTGAAACCACCCGGTGTCGTAGCGCTCCGACGTGACCTGCCGCATGACGCTTCGCACGGGGTTCGCGGGACGGCCCACGATAGGCGTCCGATCACCGAGGAGCCCGGCAGGCCGGATTCCGCGCTTCGCACGATCGGCCAAGTCAAGGAGGGCGTACGTGAGCCCGGTCGGATCCGAGCCCGCTGCAAGAAGTACGGGCCGCCCGCCGCGATCGACAGACGCGATGGCAAAGCGCTCCGGTCCCTCGCCGAGCACAGCTCCGGCACGATCCAGCGCCTGGCGCCAGTCCTCCCGCGAGCCGCCGCAGCAGACGATGCAGAGCTCTCCACGCGCAGCCTGTTCGGGATGCTCGATCTGACGGACCGACACGCTGCGATCGGCGAACGCGCGAGCGAGCTCGCTCGATGCCCATCGCGCAGGGCCGGACGCGGCGACCGGATCTGCCGGATCGAGCGCGAGTGCGACACGTGCAGGTTCGGCGGCGCTCGTGAGAAGGCGCGACGGCACGCCCACCATGCCAGCAGCCAGACCAGCCTGGAGAAACGCTCGACGATTCATGGAGTGCCCCACGGTCAGGATGCGATGGGGTGGCGCGCGACGAACCGACCGAACCTGTTGCGCGCAGGATGAGTGGACGTCTCTATTGTAGCAAGCGACCTGACCAGACTGGTATCGAACATGCCAGTTCTCCATACTCGCGATGCGGAGGAGGCCACATGACCGCGGAGATCAACGGGATGGCGCTGCACTATGAGATGACCGGCGACGGCGAGCCGCTTTTGTGGCTGCACGGATTCCTCGGCTGCGGATCCGACTGGACGTACATCTTCGACCACCCGCCCGAGGGATGGCGCATGATCGCTCCGGACCTTCGAGGCCATGGCGCATCGTCGAATCCATCCGGCGAGTTCTCATTTCGCCAGGCGGCCGACGACGTGCTGGCCTTGCTCCGCCATCTTCGACTGGAGTCGGTCAAAGTCATCGGACTGAGCGGCGGGGGTATCACCGCCCTGCACATGGCGACCGCCGATCCGTCCCGCGTCGCGTCGATGGTCGTCGTGAGCGCGCCGCCCTACTTTCCGTTACAGGCTCGCGAGCTGATGCGCCAGACATCGGCCGCGATGTTCGGAGACGCCGAGATGGAGCGGATGCGCGCGCGCCACCGGGACGGCGATCGTCAGATCCAGCAGCTGTTCGCCTGCAGCCGGGCGATGGCGGATCGGTACGACGACGTGAGCTTCACACCGCCCCAACTCGCGACAGTCACCGCCGACACACTCATCGTCTTTGGCGATCGCGATCCCTTCTATCCCGTGTCGCTCGCCTTCGAGCTTCGCGCGGCAATTCCGCGTTCGCATCTGTGGGTGATCCCGGACGGCGGCCACGGCCCCATCTTCGGCGATCACGCGCCGGCCTTCGCCGCGGCTTCCCTGGCATTCCTGAAAAGGCCCTGAGCACCTCAGCTTGGCAGCACGGGCCGGTCTCGACCATACTGCGTCTCCGTTCGACCGCAGCAGGAGGCCACGCGCATGTGCGACCAGGAATATTTTGACGACGATCGCAGGAAGTTCGAAGCACTCGGGCAGGTCACACGCCGGCAGTTCGGTGGCATCGTCGCGGCCGGCATTGCGATGTCGCTGCCTGCCGTCGCCAATGCGGTCACGGTGACGGACGGCGACGTCACCATCACGACGCCGGATGGTCAGTGCGACGCGTACTTCGTGCACCCATCGACGGGCGATGCAGCCGGTGTGCTCATCTGGCCGGATATCTTCGGCCTGCGTCCCGCGTTCCGCCAGATGGGGAAACGGCTCGCGGAGTCGGGCTATTCGGTGCTGGTGGTCAATCCGTTTTACCGGACGAAGAAGGCGCCGACGGCTGAGAAGGGGACACAGACGCCGTTCACCGACGTGCGGCCCATGGCGGCCACCCTCTCGGAAACCACGCACATGGCCGACGCGAAGGCCTTCATCGCCTGGCTCGATCAGCAGGCGTCGGTCTCGAAGACACGCAAGATCGGCACGCAGGGCTACTGCATGGGAGGACCGATCGCGTTCCGGACCGCCGCAGCGGTCCCGGGCCGCGTCGGAGCGGTTGCCTCGTTCCATGGCGGGGGTCTGGTCACCGACCAGCCGAACAGCCCGCATCTGCAGGCGGCGACGAGCAAGGCCCAATTTCTGGTGGCGATCGCCGCCAACGACGACGAACGCTCGCCGACCGACAAGGAGAAGCTGAAAGAGACGTTCGAGAAGGCGAACCTTCAGGCGGAAATCGAAGTCTACGCAGGCGCCGCGCACGGATGGTGCCCGCCCGACTCGAGCGTCTACAACGAGCCGCAGGCCGAAAAAGCGTGGGCGCGTCTGTTGGCGTTGTACGGAAAGGCATTGGCGTAATCGAGGCCGTTCGGATCAGCGCTCAATAGCAGCACTCGAATGAGAGTCCTCGACCGGCGTAGGTTCCTTGAAGCCGTGGCCGCGGCAGGCGTCGGTGTGTGCGCCGGCGTGCGGACACTGCAGGCGGCCGACGCCGTGGTCGAGGTCAATCCGTCGCAGCCGGGACCCGAGATTGCCGCGCACATCTACGGCCATTTCATCGAGCACCTCGGCGGCGTGATCTACGACGGCGTCTGGGTCGGCCGCGATTCGACGATCCCCAATATCGGTGGTATCCGGAAGCAGTTCGTCGACGACATGAAGGCCATCGGGGCGCCAAACCTTCGATGGCCTGGCGGGTGCTTCGCGGACGGCTATCACTGGCGGGACGGCATCGGCAATACGAAGCGGCCGCGCACCTACAACTTCTGGGAACAACGGATGCCGCCGGGCCTGCACGCAGAGGAGGCCAACGAGTTCGGTTTCCACGAGTTCATGCGCCTCTGCCGGGCCGTTGGTGCCGAACCGTATGTGGCGGCCAACGTGGGCTCCGGTACGCCGCAGGAGTTTCACGACTGGGTGTCGTACAGCAACGCCCCGCAGGGCACGCTGTCACTCGCGGACGAGCGCGCCGCGAACGGCGACCCGGCGCCCTTCGGCGTCAAGTACTGGGGCGTCGGCAACGAATCCTGGGGCTGCGGCGGCAACATGACCGGGGGTGAATACGCGACGGCGTACCGGCGGTTCATCTCGCAGTGCCCCGCCTACGTCGCGCCGTTCTTCGTGGCCACCGGTCCGCGCGGTCATTCAACCGATGGTGATGTCGGATGGACCGAAACGTTCTTCGCGGGGATCGAGGAGGCTCGCGCCCTCTTCGTCAGGGTTGACGGATTTGCGCTCCACTACTACACCGATTTCCGCCAGACGAGCGAGGATGGCGCCAGGTTCGACGGGAAGGGATGGTACGCCGTCCTGCACAAAGGAGCGCACATCGAACAGGTGATCGACCAGCACTGGGCGATCATGGGCAAGTACGACCGCGAGCATCACACGAAGCTCGTGATCGACGAGTGGGGCAACTGGTACCGCGGCGGCACCGAGCTTGGCCCGAAATACATCTACAGCCAGGCCATCACCCTCCGCGACGCGCTCCATGCGGCAATGACATTCGACATCTTCAACCGTCACGCCGACAAGATCGCGATGGCAAACGTCGCGCAGACGATCAACTGCCTGCACTCGCTGTTCGCCGCGGTCGGAGACAAGTACACGCGAACGCCCGTCTACTCGACCTTCGAGCTGTATCGTCCTCACATGGGCGCCCGCCTCGTACCGCTCGCGTCGACGGTGCCCGACCTCAAGGTTCCAGTGCT
Source organism: Acidobacteriota bacterium (assembly GCA_046731935.1). GTDB lineage: Bacteria > Acidobacteriota > Vicinamibacteria > Vicinamibacterales > JAENWD01 > CAVUPP01. Next base: position 1,606 of record JBKPMA010000652.1, on the reverse strand, counting down.
CGACGGCGACGCCACGCTGCCGGGCATCTCGGGGTCGGCGTCGATGCGTGATGACGTGCTGACGGTGACGTTGACGAACCCGTCACTGCAGGATGCGCTGGTCACGCGGATACGGGTATCCGGTGCTGCGGCGCTTCGAGAGGCTCGCGCCAGAGTGCTGACGCACGACGACATGCACGCCACGAACACGTTCGACAAGCCGCACGAAGTGCAGCTGGCCGATCTGGCCGCCCGAGTGTCAGGCGACACCGCAAGTGTGACAGTTCCGAAGCAGGCTGTCGTGGCCGTCTCGTTACGCGTCGGCTGAGCCACCTCGCCTGACCATCCTCATCCCACCTGCTCGGCGTCCGCGAGTACGAGCCGGGATGGATATACCCACTCGAGCAGCGGCGATGTCATGAACGTCGTGACGAGCGCCATCACGACCATCATCGAGAACAGACTGGGCGACAGCACGCCGATGTCCAATCCAACGTTCAAGATGACGAGCTCCATCAACCCCCGCGTGTTCATGAGGATCCCGAGCCCGGCCGCCTGACGCCAGGAACGGCCGACCAGCCGCGCGGCGATCAACGTGCCTCCCAGTTTTCCGGCGACAGCGGTGACGACGATCGCGAGGCAGATGAGCCACATATCTGTACCGGCAATCAGCGTCACGCTCGTGCGCAGACCGGTGAATGCGAAGTACAGCGGCAGCAGCAGGACGAGCGTGACCGTCTCGAGCTTGTCGAGCACCTCCCGCACGAAGCCGCGTTCCTTGGGCATGACCACGCCCGCCAGAAAAGCACCGAACAGCAGATGCAGGCCGAGGCGCTCGGTCACCACGGCACAGAGCATCGCAATGACGAGGAGCAGGGCGAGCAGGTTATCGCTCACTCCGCCCGCCCTTTTGTAGGCGGTCTCGAAGTACCGGAACAGGCGCCTGGCTCCGAAGAGCATCGCGCCCAGGAACACGACCAATCCCGCGACCGTGATCCACAGGGCCGTCACCGAGCCCGACTCAGCACGCGCTCGAAAGACCACGTAGGCCAGAATGCACCACCCGGTTACATCGTTCACCGCGGCACACGCGATCGCCAGAGAACCCAGACGCGTGCCGAGCATCCGTCGCTCGGTGAGAATGCGCGCCAGCACGGGGAAGGCGGTGATGCTCATCGACGCGCCCATGAACAATGCGAAGGTCGTGATGCTGACGCTCGCATCCGACAGGCGTGAGTGAAGCGGGAACGCCAGCGCCGTGCCCAACAGGAACGGAACGATGATGCTCACCTGGCTCGTCACGATCGCGGCGCGGCTCTGCTCGCGCACGGCCCGGACGTTCAGATCCAGCCCGACGAGGAACATGTAGATGACGATGCCGACCTGGCTCAAGGCGTTCAGGTAGCCGAGACTGGACGGAGCGAACAGAGACGCAGAGATCGACGGGGCGACCCATCCAAGAAGCGACGGACCGAGCATGATCCCGGCAAACATCTCGCCGATGACGGTTGGCTGGCCCGCCCCGCGGAAGAGGCTTCCGACGAGGCGCGATGCGCCAACGATGGCGGCGATCTGCAGAACGAGTGTGGCGAGATTGGGCATTGGCGTTCAGGCGTTCAGCGGGCTC
>JBKPMA010000651.1:0-8984 GCA_046731935.1 Acidobacteriota bacterium | reverse complement strand
GTGTTAAGGCGCAGCAAGGCAAGTGCCGTCGTCATTCAGCGGTAACGTGCCGAATTCCTGGGATTAACGGCGGGCAGCGTTGGAAGAGTGAAGCTTTGGCAGCCGCTCGTGCAGCGAGTTCAGACAGGCGCGGCGTCCGGTATACGGCCTGCTCTCGACTATAATCCGCGGCGCCGAACGCGCGACCAGTCGGCACATCCGAGGATCACGATGCACAGTCCATCCGCGACTCCACGCCGGCACACGCGGCCGCAGTTCGTCACGCTCGTTCTCATTCAGCTCTTCATCCTGGCGACCTCAGCGCACGGTTTCGCGCAGTCGCTGACGCCCGCCGCTCCCGAAACCGTAGGGCTCTCCTCGGAACGTCTCGAAAGACTGCATCAGACGATGAAGGCGTATACGGACCAGGGACGGATTGCTGGCGTCGTGACGCTCGTCGCTCGAAACGGGCACGTCGCGGAGTTCCAGGCATTCGGTGCACTCGACCGTGAGAAGCAGGCGCCGATGCAGAAGGACGCCATCTTCCGCATCGCGTCGCAGTCGAAGGCCGTCACGAGTGTCGCGGTCCTCATGCTGCTCGAGGAAGGCAAGCTGCTCTTGAACGATCCGGTGTCGAAGTTCATCCCGTCGTTCAAGAACAGCACGGTTGCCGTCGCGGCTGCGCCAGGCGCACCCGCCGATGCCCCCGTCGGCATCCTGCCCGCGAAGCGCGAGATCACCCTGCGCGATCTGCTCACGCATACAGCCGGTATCTCGTACGGCGGAGGCCCCGCCGCGGCGCAATGGAAGGCCGCCGGGCTCAACTCGTTCTACTGCGCCGACAAGAACGAAACGATCGGCACGCTCGTGGAACGGATGGGCAAGCTGCCGATGGACGCACAGCCGGGCGAGAAGTTCATCTACGGCTACAACACCGACATTCTCGGCGCCGTCGTCGAGAAAGTCTCAGGGATGCCGCTCGACGAGTTCTTCCGCACGCGAATCTTCGAGCCGTTGAAGATGACGGACACGTCTTTCTATCTGCCCACCGACAAACGGGCGAGGCTGGCGGCCGTGTACTCGCTCAAGGAAGGCGCAAGTGCCGTCGAGCGCGCACCTGATCCGCTGCTTGGACAAGGCGACTACGTCGATGGACCGCGCAAGTGCTTCGCGGGCGGAGCGGGACTGCTCTCGACGGCCACCGACTACGCGCGCTTCCTGCAGATGCTGCTGAACGGCGGTGAGCTGGACGGTGCGCGGCTCCTGAGCCCGAAGACCATCGAACTGGCGACGTCGAACCACGTCGGGACGCTCTTCAATGAAGGCAAGACCGGATTCGGTCTCGGATTCGAGATCGTCGAGAATCTCGGCGCCGCGGGACGGCCAGGCAGCGTCGGGGAGTTCGGCTGGGGCGGCGCGTACTACACGAGCTACTGGGTGGATCCGAAGGAGAAGATGGTCGTGGTCTTCATGTCGCAGCTGCTGCCGGCCGGCGGGCTCGACCTGCAGAACAAGTTCCGTGCACTCGTCTACCAATCGATCGTGGGACCGCCAACCGGGCTGCCGGCTGCGACGACACAAAAACGGAGCCGGTAGATCTAGTTCATGGTGCTCTTCGCCGCCGGCTTCAGATATTTGTCCCACCAGGCAACGAAGCGCTCCATGCGATCGCGCTGATAGCTGGGCAGCGCGATCCCATGGTGCTGACCGGGATAGATGACGAGCTGACTGTCGATCTTCAGGCTCTGGAGCGCCTGATACATCTGCTCGACGCCCGCGATCGGCACATTGAAATCCTTGTCGCCGCAGAGGAACAGCGTCGGCGTCTTAATCCGATCGGCCTTAAAGAACGGATACGACACCTTCATCCACACCTCCGGGTTCTTCCACGGCTGCCCCATCTCGGTGTCGTACTGCACGATGTACTGATCGACGCCGTACATCGTCGTCTGCAGTGAGCTGCTGGCACCGCTGACGGCCGCCTTGAAGCGCGGGTCGCTCGCGATCGTGTAGTTCGTCAGGATGCCGCCGTAGCTCCAACCGCCGATCCCGAGCCGATCGGGATCCGCGACGCCGCTGGCGATCACGGAGTCCACACCGGCGAGCAGATCCACCACTTCCTTGTTGCCCCAATCGGCGTAGATCGCCTTCTGGAACGCCGAACCGCGGCCGGAGCTGCCGCGATAGTTCACCTGCAGCACCGCGTAGCCGTTGGCCGCAAAGAACTCGCGAGCGAATTCGAAGCTGTGCTCGTCCTGGCCGTCGGGCCCGCCGTGAATGTAGAGAATCAGCGGCAGCTTGTTGCCCGTGGATCCCGCCGGTTTGGTGAGCAGTCCGTTCACGACGGTGCCGTCTTTGGCGGTGAAGGTGACGTCTTCACTGCCTGCGATTTGAACGTCCTTGATCCACGTGTCGTTCTGGTGCGTGAGCCGCCGCAGTGTGCCCTGCTCGAGCGCAAACACTTCGTCGGGCTCCTGCGACGTCGTCGAGGTCACCGCCAACACAGATCCGGACTGTGTAAAGCCCGCAACGACGCGGCGTCCTGTTGTCAGCGGCACAACCGGCCCGCCCGCGGCGGCCACTTTCCCGACGTAATCGATGCGATCGTCTTCGACGATGACGAGGATCGACTTTCCGTCGGCGGTCCACTCGGGCGCGCGCACGCTGCGGTCGAGCGCGGCCGTGAGCACGCGGGCGTCGCCACCGCCTGACGGAACGATCGCGAGCTTCTCCTGGTTGTACGCATAGAAGCGCGGCTCGTCGCCCTGCAGGTAGGCAATGAACTTCCCGTCAGGACTCCACGCCGGATGCCCGCCATCGGATCCGGCCCACGTCGTCAGCTGGCGCGGCGTCGCACCGGCCTTCGGCTCCATGACGTAGATGTTCGTGTCGGTCGTGCGATCGGGATCGGCGTTGCGGTTGCTGACAAACGCGATCAGCCTGCCGTCTGGCGACCACGACGGCTGCTCTTCGTCGAAGTTGCCGCTCGTCAACGTGACGAATATTTTCTGTTCGACGTCGAAGACCCCGAGATGCGTGCGCTGTGGGCCCAGGTACCCGCTCGCGTCTTCCTTGAAGTGGTACCGGGTGATGACGATGGGTGGTTCGGTCTTGCGCTTCCAACCCTCTTTCTTCTCCGGCTCGTCGTTCGGATCGAAATCGTCCACGGCCAGGGCCAGACGCTTGCCGTCCGGCGACCACGCGTAGTCGCTGACCCCGCCCTTGATGTCGGTGAGCTTGATCGCCTCGCCGCCTGCCCGGTTGAGCAGCCAGATCTGCGCGCCCTTCTTCTTGTCGTCCTCGTCACCGCGGGATGTGAGGAAGGCGAGGTACCGCCCGTCAGGACTCCACTTCGGCGATGACTCGTTGTCGGGGCTGGACGTGAGCTGCACCTGCTGCGTGCCATCCCAGCTGACCATCCAGAGATCCGAGTTGCGCTTGTCCTTCTCTACATCAGCGGTCGTCACGGTGTAGGCGACCCATTTGCCGTCTGGAGAGAGCTCCGGATCGCGAACGAAGCGTTCCTTCACCTGATCGTCGAGGGTGATGGCACGCTTGGTCTGAGCCATCGCCGGAAGTGCCGCACAGGTCAACACCGCCAGGCTGGCTGCACAGATCCTCTTCAACTGCATGATCACATCCTGAAGCGAAATAATTCGGAAGAACGATTCACTCGTTGTCGCGGCTGATGGCACCAGCGCTCGCGGTCAATCACGCTCGTCACCGGCATCCGGCAATGGATCAATCGTTGGCTGATCCTACTTGATTTCAATCTCGATCACCTCGACGCGCGCGGCCATATGCACGGGTTGTTTCGGCTCGTAGAACGTCAGCGATCCCGGAGGCGGCGGCAGCTCGGTCCCGGCTTGGGTCGCCGTACCCGCGGCGGGTGCCGGCACCACGACGGCGAGCACCCGGTGCGGATGGGTATGGGGCGGAGCATCCGCGGCGGCCGGCTCTCGCACGCGGAACACGCGGACGCGATCGTTCTCGAATTCAACGGCATGGTCCGCGAGGCCCTCCTCCGGACCAAGCGGCGTGTCTGTATCGGGCGGCTGCAGGATCTCGACGTCCAGGAAGTGCAGATCCGTCCGGCCGGTATTGACGATGCGGTGCGTGTAGCTGGCCCGCGCAAAACCGACGGCGCCGTCGCGCGCCGTTCCCGCCTGCACCGACCCGCCAAGCGGTTGTGTCGTCATCGCGCCGCCCGCGAGGCAGATGGGCACGTTGTCGCGACTGTGCGTGTGGTAGAGGGTGGCATCGCCGACCGGAAAGAACGCGTCGATGACGCGAACCCAATCGTTCTGGTACACGACGTGATGTCTGGGCTCGCTGGCGACAGGCACGACCTGCTCGGTGACCGCGAGCGCCAGCCACACGATCAGCGGCACCATCGCCATTCGTGGACGCTCACGGCTGCCGGCGGGCGAGTGCGAGTCCGGCACCTGCCAGGACGAGCAGGCCGCCGCTCACGAGATTCGTACTGCGCACGAAACGATCGGATCGCGCGAGGTGTGCGATGCGCGCAGCGAGATAGCCGTACATGCCGAGCACGATGAACTCGATGACGATCGACGTCACCGCGAGCAGCACCATCTGTGAGGCGATACCCTGCCGTGGGTCGATGAATTGCGGCAGCAGCGCGGTGAAGAACAACAGCGCCTTCGGGTTTGCGGCCTGCAGCGCAAACCCGCGCGCGATCACTTCACCGCCTCTCTGCCCGCCGGAGTCTTCTGCGAGTTTCAATGCGAGGCCCGCACCGCGAATCGTGATGATGCCGAGATACACGAGGTATGCCGCTCCCCCGTACTGCACGACCGTGAACAGATCGTGTGACGCGGCAAGCAGCGCGCCGAGGCCGAGCGCTGACAGGACGAAGTAGAGCGTATTGCCGCTCAGGATGCCTGCATTCGCCCACAGCGACGCCGGCCCGCCGCCTGCCAGCCCGTGCGACACGACAAACAGCACGGCCGGACCGGGTGTGAGGCACAGCACCGCCTCGGTTACCGCGAACAACAACCACCGTGAGAATGACACCGGCTGTCTCCAGGCCCACACGCCCCGTGCTCAGGACGCTTCGGACCGTGCGGGACGCGCTTGCTTCTTCTTCTTGCCCTTCCCGCCGTTGCCTTCCTGCTCGAGGGCGACGCGTGCGGCGGCGAGCTCACGGCGCTTGGCCGGATCGACGTCCGGAAATTCGAGCTTGAGATCCTGCAGCCGGCTGACGATCGTCGCCGCGACGACCAGGCGCGCAAACCACTTGTTGTTGGCAGGAACGATGTGCCACGGCGCGTGCGCCGTCGCGGTGTGCTGAATCATGTCGCCGTACGCGTCCTGATATTCGTCCCAGTGGTTCCGCTCGTGTGCGTCCGCGAGGGAGAATTTCCAGTTCTTCTCAGGCATCTCCAGGCGCGCGAGGAAGCGTTGCCGCTGCTCCTCCTTCCCAACGTTCAGGAAGAACTTGAGCACGATGACACCGTTGCGCGCTAGGTACTGCTCGAAGTTGTTGATGTCGTCGAAGCGGTCCTTCCAGATCCGCTTGGTGACGAGCGACTCAGGCAAATGCTGCTTCGCCAGCAGCTCCGGGTGCACCCTGACGACGAGCGTCTCTTCGTAATAGGAGCGATTGAAGATGCCGATACGGCCGCGTTCGGGCAGGCAGCGCGTGGTGCGCCACAGGAAATCGTGGTCGAGTTCCTCGGCTGAGGGCGACTTGAACGAGTAGACCTGGCACCCCTGGGGATTGACGCCCGACAGCACGTGCTTGATCGTGCCGTCCTTGCCGGCCGCGTCCATCGCCTGGAACACCAGCAGCAGCGCCCAGCGGTCCTGCGCGTACAGCCGTTCCTGAAGATCAGCCAGCGCTTCAACGCCTTTGCGTAGCGACTGGCCGGCCTGCTCCTTGTTCTTCAGGCCCAGCGTTGTGCCTGGCTTGTAGTCCTTGAGACGGAAGCCGCGTCCCTTGGTGACACGGAACGGCGCCACCAGGCGCTCGACGTCTTTATGCGAGATTGAAGCCATCGGTCAGATCCTCCCAACCCCTTCGGGGCTCACGGCTATGTCATCGATGGTGCAACACCAGCCCCATCCCACGCGCGCAGATACTGAGCGGGCACATGCTGGGGTTGGTGAAGTACCGCGGCGGCACGTAGCGGCCAGTACGGATCGCGCAGCTCCTCGCGAGCCAGCATCACCATATCCGCACGGCCGTTGCGAACGATGTCGTCAGCCTGCGCCGGCGACGTGATCAATCCCACGGCCGCCGTCAGCATGCTCGCGTCGCGGCGAACGCGTTCGGCAAACGGCACCTGGTATCCCGACCCGATCGGGATGCGCGCACCCGCCACATTGCCGCCAGAGCTGCAGTCGATGAGGTCGGCTCCCTCCTGGCGCAGCACGCGCGCAAGAGCGACCGTATCCTCGATCGTCCAGCCGCCATCCGTCCAGTCCGTGGAGGAGAGCCGCACCGCCAGCGGACGAGCGTCGGGCCAGACGCGCCGGACGGCCCGCACTTGTTCAACGACGAAGCGAATCCGGTTGTCGAACGTGCCGCCGTACGCATCCGTTCGCGTGTTCGAGAGCGGCGAGTAGAAGTTGTGCGACAGATAGCCGTGCGCGGCGTGCAGTTCGATCCACTCGAACCCCGCGTCCATCGCCCGTCTGACGGCCGCTACAAATGCCTCCTGCACGACGGCAATTTCGTCGAGGCCGAGCGCGTGCGGCACCCGCCAGCTCGGCGCGAAAGGCACCGCACTCGGCGCGACCGGCTCCCAGCCTCCGTCGGCTTCGACAACTCCGCCCTCCGGCTCCCAGGGCCGGCGACGGCTGGCTTTTCGTCCCGCATGCGCCAGCTGGATGCCGGCAACGGCGCCGTGCTGCTTCAGGAATGCGGCAATCCTCGACAATCGCTCGACGTGAGCATCGCTCCAGATGCCGAGATCCTGCGGACTGATTCGGCCGCGCGCTTCGACCGCCGTCGCCTCGACGACGACAAGCGCCGCACCGCCGACAGCGCGGCTGCCCAGATGCACCAGATGCCAGTCAGTCGCAAACCCGTCCACGGAGCTGTACTGGCACATCGGCGACACGCCGATGCGGTTCCGCAGCGTGACGCCGCGTACGGGAAGAGGATCGAAGAGATGGGCCATGGTTACTGAGGGGTCTCACTGACGATGTGGCCATCGATCACGACGCCAACCACATGGGAGGTATATTCGAAGGGATCACCGTCGAAGATCGCGACGTCCCCATCCTTGCCGGCTTCGAGAGAGCCCACGCGTTTGTCGACCCCGAGCAGGCGCGCCGCATCGATCGTGATGGCCGCCAGCGCCTGATCCTGCGTCAGCCCGCGGGCGGCCGCGAGTGCGGCTTCCCACAGCACGACGCGCGTCTTGGGCACGTAGCTCTCATAGCCGCTTTCAATCGCAAACGGAATACCGGCCTTCTTCAGCACGGACGCCGTTTCCATACTGAGGTTCCCCGTCTCCTCAGCAGCCCGCGCCATCGTCGGATGCAGGATGACCGGCACATTGGCGGCCTTGATCTTCTCGAGCACGAGATACGACTCGGAGGCACCGTCGAGCACGATCTTGATCCCGAACTCGCTGGCGACACGCAGCGCCGCAAGAAGATCTGGCACCCGATGGGCTGTGACCAGGAGCGGAATCTCGCGGTTGGTGACTCTGGCGAGTGCTTCGAGATGCAGATCGCGGGAGGGACGCTTGTCGGCAGGTCCCGCCTGCTTGGCCGCATAGTCCTTCGCTTTCAAGAGCTCCGCCCGTAGAAGCGCGATGGCTTTGGCTCGCGTCCCGGGCGATTTCCCCTGGGCGGCCAGCCCTCCCTCGCCGAGTGTCGCCGCGATCATCGCTTCGGGCACGATCACTGCCTCGTCTACCTCGTCGCCGCGGGTCTTCGCGATCATCGTCTGCCCGGAAATGAGCGCGCCCGGGCCGTGGCCGGTATGGATCGTGGTAATGCCATGACTGCGCAGCCAATCCACGAGCGGATCGCGCGCGTTGTAGGCATCGACGGCGCGGAGCTCCGGCTGCATCGCGGTCGACGTCTCGAGCTGCATCTGATCGTGCGGCTGGTTGAGTGCGCCTGCGAGGCCCACGACCGTTCGAGCATCCACGAGGCCAGGGGTGGCAACAGCGCCGCGAATCACGCGATAGCCGGGCGGAACCGGAGTGCTGGAAGCCGGACCGACCTTCGAGATGTGTCCATCCGCACCGATGAGGACGACACCGTCCTTGATGGAGGAGCCGTTCATCGTGTGGACGATGTCTGCCTGGATCGCGACCTGCGCGGCAGCCGATCCGGAGATCAGCGTGAGCAGCACGAGGCAGACCACGAGGCCGACGCGGGAGAATCGAGCGCTCATCGATCCTCCTCATCGTCGCTGTGGAGCACTTCGTCGCGCGTGGCGCCGTAGCCGCCGACAGCGACGAGGTGATCCGCGGGATTCGCGAGGTCGAACACCTTCCGCCCTTCGACCCACGTCTGCTCGACGCGCGTATACACGCTGAGTGGATCGCCGGACAGCACGACGAAATCAGCGTCCTTGCCCACGGACAGCGAGCCGACCCGCGTGGCGAGGCCGAGCATGCGGGCGCCCGCCAGTGTGACGCCTTCGATGGCTTTGTCGCGCGGCAATCCCGCGCGCACCGCCAGTGCGGCCGATCGCAGCAGGAGACGCGAATCGGTGATGTAGTCGTCGGTATTGAAGGCGACAGGCACATTGGCCTTCGCCAGCACGGCGGCCGTTCCGAGCGACACGTCCATGGCCTCGAGCTTGCCGCCCGGACTGTCAACGACTGTCAGCGAGCACGACGCGCCCGCGCGAGCGATCTCGTTCGCGACCTTCCATCCTTCCGAGACGTGATGCAGCACCGGCGTGAAGCCGAACTCCTTCGCGAGGCGGAGGACGGTCAGGATGTCGTCATGGCGGTGCGTGTGGAAATGCACGATGCGGCTGCCCTCGAGCACTTCGACGATCGCCTCGAGGC
>JBKPMA010000650.1:0-14206 GCA_046731935.1 Acidobacteriota bacterium | reverse complement strand
CAATTGCAGCGCCTGATCAAAGATGGCCTGGTGCAGGTCGGCGGCCGGCCCACAAAGCCCAACGCGGTCTTGCGTGCCGGCGACCGGATCACCCTCGAGATTCCCGAACCGGTCGCGCCGTCCACGGTTCCTGAAGCGCTTCCCCTCGATGTCGTGTACGAGGACGGCGACGTCATCGTCATCAACAAAGCGGCAGGAATGGTGGTGCACCCGGCGGCCGGACATCCTGCCGGCACGCTGGTGAACGCGCTGCTCCATCACGTGACGGATCTGAGCGGCATCGGCGGCGAGCTCCGGCCCGGGATCGTCCATCGTCTCGATCGGGGCACGTCGGGATTGATGGTCGTTGCGAAGAACGATCGGGCGCACGACGAGCTCGCGCGGCAGTTCCATGACCGCGAGGTGGAGAAGGACTACATCGCACTCGCGTGGGGTGTCGTGCAGCCCGGGCGCCGGATTGACGCGCCCATCGGGCGCGACCCGAACAACCGTCAGAAGATGTCGGCGAAGGCCAGGCGCGCGCGATCTGCGGTCACACGCGTCGTCGAAGCCAGGCATTTGCGCGGTGTGACGCTGGTGCGCGTGGCCATTCAAACCGGCAGGACGCACCAGATTCGCGTGCACTTGAGCGCGATCGGTCATCCGATCGTTGGCGACACGACGTATGGAGGTGTCCGCCGGCACGTGGCGGCGGATCTGCGGCCGGTGCTCCGGCTCGAACGGCCGTTCCTGCACGCCGCGAGGCTGGTGTTCGCGCATCCGACCGAAGAACGGCCGATGGAGTTCACGGCGCCGCTGCCGGCCGACCTGCAGCAGGTGCTGGATGCGCTCGTGGAGACGCAGGAAGGGACGGAATAGCGATGGTCAAGCCCGCCGATGTTCAGTCGTCGCACGTCGCGTTCGACGGACGCATCTTCAGGGCCGTCGTCCAGCAGGTGCAGCTGCCCCATCGCGATCGCCCCTCACAGGTGGAAATCGTCGAGCACGCCGGGTCCGTCGTCATCCTGGCAATGCCGGCGCCAGACTCGATCATGCTCGTGAAACAGTACCGCCATCCCGCGCGCGAGTGGCTGTGGGAACTGCCGGCGGGGAGCATCGATCCAGGCGAGGACGCGGCGACGGCTGCGGGCCGCGAGTGCCACGAAGAACTGGGAGTGATCGCCGGACGGGTCGAACGCCTTGGTGAGCTCTTCCCGTTGCCCGGCTATTGCACGGAGCTGATGACGTTCTTTCGCGCGACCGATCTGCGAGCGCCGCGTCCCGGCGAAGACGCGCATCAGGACGAGGACGAGCACATCGAAGTGGGGACCTTCCGGCTCGCGGCGGTCAGCGACATGATTCGCCGCGGCGAGATCAGGGACGCAAAGACCGCCGCGGCACTCGCCTACCTCTGAAATTCGGAGTGCGAAAGGAAGTTCGGAATGCGGAGTGCGGAATGCGGAATGCGGAATTGAACTCCGCACTCCGAATTCCGAATTCCTATTGCAGTCTGCTCTGTGCGCGCTGCTCGCGCGGACGATCGACGACCGCCGGCGGCGCCGGAGCCAGGGCCAGCAGCAGCACCTCAGAAATCTCTGACACGAGGTGAATGGTCATGTCGGCCCTCAGCTCCTCGCTGAGATCCTCTTTGACATTCTTCTCGTTCTGACGCGGCATGATGACTTCGCGGATGCCCACACGCCGCGCAGCGAGCACCTTTTCCTTGATGCCGCCGACGGGGAGTACCCGTCCCGACAGCGTGATCTCACCAGTCATCGCGATATCGCCGCGCACCGGCCGCCGCGTCAGTTCGGACGCCAGGGCCGTCGCCATCGTGACGCCGGCCGATGGACCATCTTTGGGAATGGCGCCGGACGGCACGTGGAGGTGGATCTCGGCATTCTTGTAGAAGTCCGCGTCCACTCCGTACTCGCCGGCATGGGCCCGGAACCACGAGAGCGCCGCGCGCGCGGACTCCTTCATCACGTCGCCAAGCGATCCGGTCAGCGTCAGCGCACTCGCCCCGGGCATCCTCGACGCCTCGATGAACAGCACGTCGCCGCCGGCAGCCGTCCAGGCGAGTCCGATCGCGACGCCGGGATTCTTGGTCCGCTCCTCGACCTCTTCGTCCAGGAACTTCGGCGCACCCAGCAGCTCGACGACGGCGTCGGGCGTCACGGTGAGTGCCGCCTCATCGCCTTCGGCGCGCCGGCGCGCCGCCTTCCGGCAGATCGATCCGATCTCGCGCTCCAGATTACGGACGCCGGCCTCGCGTGTGAAGCCGCGGATCACGGAGCGCAGTGCCGCGTCCGTGAACGTCAGTTGCTCGCGCGTGAGGCCGTGGTTCAGGACCTGCTTGTCCACCAGGTGCTCGCGTGCGATCTTGAGCTTCTCTTCCTCGGTGTAGCCCGGAAGCTCGAGCACTTCCATACGATCGCGCAGCGCCGGCGGAATCGGATCGAGCACGTTGGCGGTCGTGATGAACAAGACCTCGGACAAGTCGAACGGCACGTCGAGATAGTGGTCGCGGAACGTGTCGTTCTGCTCCGGATCCAGCACTTCGAGCAGCGCCGCGGCCGGATCGCCACGGAAGTCGGATCCGAGCTTGTCGATCTCGTCGAGGATGAACACAGGATTCTTGAACTCGGCACGGCGCAGACCCTGAATGACCTGACCGGGCAACGCGCCGATATAGGTCCGCCGATGTCCGCGGATCTCGGCTTCGTCGCGCATGCCGCCGAGCGACACGCGAACGAACTTCCGATCGAGTGACGTGGCGATCGATTTCGCCAGCGACGTCTTGCCGACCCCGGGCGGGCCGACGAAGCAGAGTATCGGCCCCTTCACGTGCGGATTCAGCTTGCGGACGGCCAGGTATTCGAGGATGCGATCCTTCGCCTTCTCGAGTCCGGAGTGCTCGTCGTCGAGCACCTTCTTGGTTCGTGCGAGATCGATGACCTCGTCGGTGCGCTTGTTCCACGGCAGCGCCACCAGCCAGTCGATGTACGTGCGCGAGACGGTGTATTCGGCGGCGGCGACGGGCATCCGCGACAGACGATCCAGCTCCCGCACGGCCTCCTTCATGACCGCTTCGGGCATACCGGCCGCCTGGATCTTTTCGCGGAGCTCCTCGATCTCTTTGGTCTGATCGTCGCCTTCGCCGAGCTCCTTCTGGATCGCCTTCATCTGCTCGCGCAGGAAGTACTCGCGCTGGTTCTTGCCGACCTCGGACTGCACCTGGGACTGGATCTTCGAGCCGAGCTCGAGCACTTCGAGCTCTTTGATCAGGATCCGGTTCAGGCTGTCCATCCGCGCGCGTACGTCCAGCGTCTCGAGGATCTCCTGCTTGATCGGTGTGCCGATCGTGCTCAGGCTCGAGGCGATGAAATCCGCGAGCCGGCCAGGCTCCACGATGTTCATGGCGAGGGTCTGGAGATCGTCGGAAAGGAGCGGCGAGAGCGACACGACCTTTTGGAAGTTGCTCTTGATATTCCGCTGCAGCGCGTCGATCTCGAGATGGTCGTCGTCGTTCAGCCAGTCGAGCGTGGAGGACACCTTCGCACGCAGGTACGGCTGCACAGCAATGACTTCATCGAGCCGGATGCGCGCCAATCCCTGGACGATCAGCCGAAGGCTGCCGTCCGGCAGACGGAACATCTTGTGGATGTGGGTGGCCGTGCCGATCGGATAGAGATCGTCCTGATGCGGTTCGTCGAGCGCGGCATCGCGCTGCGTGAACACGCCAATCAGCTTGCTGCCGGCAATCGCCTCGTCGATCAGGCGCACGGAGCTTTCGCGCGCCACCGCGAGCGGCATGAACGAATTTGGAAAGAGGACGGTGTCGCGGAGCGGCAGCACGGGCAGCTCTGGCGGTACCGACAATGGCCGTTCTCCCGAGACCTCTTCCAACGTCGGGGTCTCGTCCTGATCGCCCATGGAGCGACCCTCCCTCTGCAGCGAAAACGGTTAGTTGATCCAGGAGGCCGAGCCGGAGGCGGGGGGATGGACACGGCCCCGCCACCGGCGGGGCCCTGTCGGGGCGGCACGCCGCCTAGCTGGACATATCGTAGAACAACGAGGACGACCCGCGACGCTGCGAGAGCCGTTCACGCTGCTGCGCCTGTTCGCGCTCCTGTTCGCAGTCCTTGCACCGGACGGCGAACGGCAGAGCACGAAGCCGCTGCTCGGCGATATCATCGCCGCATTCGTAGCAGTGGCCGTACGCGCCATCCTCGAGCCGACGGAGGGCCTCGTTGATCTTCTGAAGCGTCTCGGCCTTCATCTGGATCAGCGCGAGCTCGATATCTTCCTGGATGTCCGTATCGGAGCTCTCGCCCGCGTCGAACACCTCATTCAGCTTCTGCGTGTTGCCTTCGGTCCGGACGTCGCGGATTTTATCCTGCACTTCGCTCAGGATCTCGCGGCGACGGTCCTCAAGGATCTTCTTGAGATCGGCATAGCGCGCAGATGTTGCATTCGGCCGATCTACCTTGGTCCGCTTCATGACGACTTGCTCCTCCTCGGCGACCCTGCCCGCCCGGGCAGATGCCGTGATGCCTGCCCTGTAGCAAATGCGTTGCCGGTCTGGCTACGCCGCCTCAGGGCCACCGAACGAGCCGGATGCGAGGGAGATTATGGGTCTGAAGGAGGGACGCCAGTTGCCGTCATATCGAAATGTCACCTACTCAGGTCACATTTCGTCCTCAATAATCAGCCCGTAAGCCTTTCACGCAAAACGCTTTGCCAGCGAAAACCTGAAAACGCTTCAGTCCATTCTCGCTGCCGGTTACTGCATTAGACGCCGGGCGGGAACGATCGGTTCGCCTTTTTGCACGCGGTGCGTCCACATTACAGGACGATAACCGCCCCCAGTGAGGCGTGGCATTTTCGCGCGTGCGGACGCACATGCTGCAGGGGAGACGGTGCATCGACGGCCCGCGCCGCCATTTGGCTGTTCCACCAATGTCGGGACGTAGGAGCGCTTGACCTGATGAGCTATTGGACCCGCCGCCGTCCGCCGGTCGCGGGTACAGGCAGGATTCCCCGTTCGATCAACCGGGCGCCGCTGCGGCGGCTCCCGGTGCGCATCCAGCGATCGTAGAGCCGTAGCACGTCGCTGTTGGGGGCGGCCGTCGTGTGCTCGCTGACCTCGGTGAGGACGTCCACGAAGTCGCCGAACCGGTCCGCCAATTCCGCGAAGGTTGCCGCACGGGCATCCTCGTTCTCGCGGCCCAATGATCCGTACGCGGCCCCGCCAACCGCGATGTAGTAGTCCACATCCACGACCGTCCGTGTGAGGCTGTCCGGGAAGAAGCCTGAGACGAAGAGCGACAGGTCGCCGACACGGCGAAGTCCTTCACGACGAGCCGTGCCGCCCGACTGCAGCGCCGATGCGAGGCGGACGGCCAGTGGATCGTCGGTCAGCCCCGCGCCCGGCCGTTCCGGGTTGACGAACCCGGCAAGGAGCGTGACGAGATAGAACGTCGTCTCCTCGAGCGGACGCACCCTCTGGTGTTCCAGGGCCTCTTCGACGAGGCCGTGAAAGAACGTGAGCGGCGTATCGGCGTGCACGAGGCTGGTCGCCATTGGCATCCACCTCCCAGGCCATCGAATCGGCAGTACCGACGAGTTTTGCAACCTGCGTTCCTTGCGCGAATCCGCGAACCGCCGTGCGTTCTTGCGCCGCCGTGTGGTGAGGAGAGGACGAAATTGTGTCTCTCGCGGCCCCAAGGTGCGGACATGGCGGTCCGGGGTATCCTGAACCGTCAATGCTGTGTCCCCTCTGCCGTCAGCGCAAAGCGCGCCGCGCCTGTCCCGCGCTCGGACAGCAAATCTGCGCGGTCTGCTGCGGCACGAAGCGCCTCGTGGAGATTCAGTGTCCTGAGACGTGCCCGTATCTCGCGACCGCGCGCGAACATCCGCCAGCTGTCGTCCAACGAGAACAGCAGCGTGACGTGGCGGCGATGATGCACACGATGCGGGATGTGACAGAGCGCCAGCAGCAGTTGATGTTCCTGCTGCTCGGTGTCGCCAGGCGGTACGAAGGTGACGCGCTGCAATCAGTCGTGGACGCGGATCTGGCTGACGCGGCGCGGTCGCTGGCATCGACCCTGGAAACGGCCAACCGCGGCGTTATCTATGAACACCAGCCCGGCACGATGGCGGCCCAGCGGCTCGTCACGGACTGGAAGGCGCTGTTCAAGGACATCTCGTCCCGGGAAGGCGGCGACCGGCTGCTGCAGCGTGATGGTCCGATGGCGTTACGAGCGATCGAGCGGGGCGCCGCTGAGCTCGGGCGGGTTCTGCCAGGCGGCGAGCGCGCCTATCTGCAGCTGGTGGCGCGCATGCTGCGTCCCCGCGCGGGAGAGGGATCACCCGAGCCGCCGGCAGAGGCCACGAAATCCTCCGGACTGATATTGCCTCCTGACTGACCCTCATCCGACGGCTGATTCTCGAGGAAAGACCCAATCTACCCGGGCGGTTCGGCCGTGGTAGAATCTGGAGTTTGTCCTGCCCATGGCGGTCCCTTTCGGGGCCGTGGGCGGTGCTGTTCCGAGGACGTCATGGCGAAGCGCTGCGAAATCTGCGACAAGGGTCCCGTGGTGGGACGCAACATCAGTCACGCACACAACGTGACGGCCCGGCGGTTCGAGCCGAACCTGCAGAAGGTAAAGGCCGTGGTGAATGGCGGAGTGCGCCGCATCCGGGTGTGCACCCGCTGCCTGCGGTCGAACAAGGTCGTCAAGGCCGCCTGATCGGTTCACCGTGCGACATGCGCTGACCACAGCCGGAGCACCGGCTGCCATCGGTCCCTACTCGCAGGCGATCGTGGCGGGTCAGCTGTTGTTCTGCTCCGGACAGATTCCCCTCGATCCCGTCACCGGCCAGATCGTCGAAGGCGACGCGGGCGCGCAGACACGACGCGTCCTCGAGAACGTCCGCGCAATTCTCGTGGCGGCCGACACCACATTCGACGACGTGGTGAAGACGACAGTGTTCCTTGCAGACATGAACGACTTCGCGGCGATGAACGCCGTGTACGCGGAATACTTCACCGCACCGGCGCCCGCGCGTTCAACGGTGCAGGCGGCGCGATTGCCGCGCGACGCGCGCGTGGAGATTGAAGTCGTCGCGCTGTTGAGAAGCCAGTAGCGTCTCGGTCTTCAGTCTTCGGTCTTCAGTCTTCAATCTTCAGTCTTCGGTCTTCGGTCTGCGGTCTGCGGTCTGCGATTGAGGCGGGTTCTTCCAATCCGAAATCCGCAATCCGCAATGCCGGCCCTATCCCGAGAGGCCCAGAAACTTCGCCATCGTCCCGCCCAAAATCATCTTCCGTGTCGACGCCGGTACGTCGCACGCGTCGAACATCGCCCGGTATTGACCGACCACGGCTTCGATGTTCCCGAGCTCGGTGTCGGAACCGAATACCAGCTTGATGAACGCGCTGGGATCGTTGTTGGGCGTGGACGTGTCTGGCGAACCACTCCACCAGAAGACATCCAGGAAGTGGTTCAGGCGTCCCCGCATCTTCGTGAGCGTCGATCCACTGAGATCGAAGAAGACGTTCGGATTCCAACGCGACACCTCGGCCGCCCACTCGTACTCGGGATTTCCGCAATGCGCGCCGAGCACCGTGAGCCGCGGGAACCGCCGTGCGATTTCTTCGAGGTGGACCGGCCGCATGCGAGCCGAGGTGATGTCCTCCGGCTTGTCGAATACTTGCCTGAGCACGATGCCCGTGTGGAACAGGACGACCCACGAGTACTCGTTGGCCAGCTCGTACACAGGGTCGTACGAGCGATCCGTGAACGGTTTCCTCGGAAACTCCAACTCGCCGAGGCCGCGGTATCCCAGGTCGTGGAATTCCCTCACCTGCTGCGCCACGTCGGGTGCATCCAGCTCGACGTACCCGAACGGAATGATCCGGGTCGGGTGTTTGCGAGCGGCTTCAGCGACGACCTTCCGCTGTGCGAACGGCGTCAGCATGCACGCTGTCAGATTCAATTTGTCCGACACGCGTAAAAAGTCGTCGAGGAATGTCGGTATCTTCTCGTCGAAGTGCAGGTGCACGTCCACGATTCGATCCGAGGCGGTCGACGCGGAGGCAGCGGGCGCCGGCGCCGCCGAGCTCTGCGTGCTCTGGGCGCTCATCATGCCCAGGGGAACCGCGGCGGTCGCCGTGGCGAGAAAATCCCGGCGGGACGGTGCGTCTTTCATTGAGAAACCTCGACAGTGTGGGTCTGCAGTCTACGGTCTGCAGTCCGTCCGAAAGACCGAAGACCGTAGACCGAAGACCGCGATCACCGCGCGGCACGCTCGACTCCGAGCACTCCAGTGACCGATCGCAGTGACTTCATCACCCGCTCGAGGTGCTTGAGGTCGTTGATTTCGACCGTCATGTCGATCCGGCCGCGGTGATCCTCGTCGGTCGTGGCCTCGACGCTGGTGATGTTGGTGTTGATGTCTGACACCTTGGCGCTCACGTCTGCGAGAATCCCTTTCCGATCCTCCACCTGCATCGTGAGCCGCACGGTGTAGCGAGCCTCGTCGCCGCCGCGGTCCCACTCGACGTCGATGCGGCGCTCGGGGTCGTACATCAGATTCACGACGTTCGGACAGCTCGCCGAGTGCACGGACACGCCCTTGCCGCGGCTGATGTAGCCGATGATCTTCTCGCCCCGGATCGGGTTGCAACACCGCGCGCGGAAGACCATCAGATCGTCCACGCCGCTCACCTTGATGCGATCTTCACCCGTCCGCAGCACGCGGCGGACGACCGCCGCGACCTTTCCTTCGGGGGGCCGCTCCTGCAGCTGTTCTTGCGGCACCAGTTTCGCGAGTACCGTGCGCGGCGCGAGCTTCCCATATCCCATCGCGGCGAGCAGCTCGTCGTCTTTGATGCCGCCGTACTCCTCGGCCACTTTGCGGAACGCCTCGCTGTCCATGAGCGATTTGGCGTTCAGCCCGAACCGGCGCGTTTCCTTCTCGAAGACCCGTCGCCCGAGCTCGATGCTGCGCTTCCTCTCCTCCGCCTGCACGTAGTGCCGGATCTTGTTTCGAGCACGCGCCGTGATCACGAAACTGAGCCAGTCCCGGCTTGGCCCGTGGCCCGCCGCCGTCACGATCTCGACGATGTCTCCGTTCTTCAGGCGCGTGCGAAGCGGCACCATCTTTCCGTTCACGCGCGCGCCGACGCAGCGGTGTCCGACGTCGGTGTGGATCGCGTACGCGAAATCCACGGGCGTCGATCCTCGAGGCAGCGCCTTCACCTCTCCTTTTGGCGTGAAGCTGTAGACCTCTTCCGGGTAGAGATCGATCTTGAGGTTGTGGATGAACTCCTGCGGGTCGCGCACTTCCTGCTGCCATTCGAGCAGCTGACGCAGCCACTGGAAGTACCGCTCGTCGCGCTGATCGCCGACGCGGCCCTCCTTGTACTTCCAGTGCGCCGCGATGCCTTCCTCCGCCTGGAGGTGCATTTCTTCGGTGCGGATCTGCACTTCGAACGGCGTGCCTCGCTCGCTGATGACGGACGTATGCAGGGACTGATAGCCGTTCGGCCGCGGGATCGCGATGAAATCCTTGATGCGGCCGGGCACCGGCGACCACGTGTTGTGAATGATGCCGAGCGCGGCGTAACAGTCGCGCACCGTTTTTGTGACGACGCGCAGCGCGACGAAGTCGTACACCTGCTCCAGATCGATCTTCTGTTTCTTCAACTTCTGCGCGATGCTGTACAGACGCTTCACGCGCCCTTCGAGCTCGACGATCGGCACTTGCGCGTCCTGCAGCTTTCCGCGCAGCGTCCGTTTGAGGTCCTCGATGGTCCCTTCCGTCTGACGTCGTCGCGATTCGACCTTGCTCCGGAGACTCTCGTACGTCCGCGGCTCGAGATAGCGGAACGAGAGCTCCTCGAGCTCGTTTTTTACCTTGCTCATCCCCAGCCGGTTGGCGATGGGGGCATAGATGTCGATGGTTTCCTGCGCGATCTTGATGCGGCGCTCCTCCGAGAGGTGATTGAGCGTCCGCATGTTGTGCAGGCGATCCGCCAGCTTGACGAGGATGACGCGGATGTCATCCACCATCGCCAGCAGCATTTTCCGGAAGTTTTCGGCCTGTCGTTCCTCGCTCGATGAGAACGTGATGGCACTGATCTTGGTTACGCCTTCGACCACATGCGCCACTTCCGGCCCGAAGAGCTCGTTGATCCGCTCGATGTTGGTGAGGGTGTCCTCGACCACATCGTGGAGGAGGCCGGCGGCGATTGCGACGACGTCGAGCTTGAGGTCGGCCAGGAAGTCAGCCACCTGGAGCGGATGCACCATATAGGGCTCGCCCGAGTGACGCACCTGTCCCTTGTGCTCGAAAGCCGAGAAAACGTACGCCCGCCTGAGCAGCTCGAGGTCCGCGTCCGGGCTGTAGGTCCGGACTTTCTCGACGAGATCCTCGAAGCGAATCATGGGGTCCGGTGTCTAACTCGCTAGAAAAGGTGGACTTGTTGGATGATAGAGGTCGGTCGGAAGGGGCGTCAAGGCAGCGGCGGCCAACTCACAGAGGTTCCTTGACTTGCGTTTTTCGCGTTCACTATACTGGCGCGGTTTTGGGCGAGCGCGCCTTGCGCCGCGCCACCCGCCAGATTTCTTCCGAGAACCGGATCCTCTCCGGTCTTGGTGATTATCTTCACCTCTATAGCGCACGAGCCATAAGGGGGCAGGAATGCGGACGCGATTGAGCACAGCGGTGCTGGCTGTCGCAGTTGTCTTCTCAGCCATGCCGCTGGCCAGCTGCCGTCAGATCGCTGGCCTCAAGGCCAAGATGGCGTTCAAGGACGCCAACGTCGCCTATCAGGCGAGTGACTACCGGAAAGCGGCGGCGAAGTACGAGGAAGCCCTCAGCCGCGACCCGAACTTCACCGACGCCTATTTCTATCTCGCGAACAGTTACGACAACCTGTTCAAGCCAGCGAAGAAGGGCGACGCGACCAACGACGCCTTTCTCACCAAGGCCATCGAGAACTACAAGAAGGCCAGCGAGCAGTCTGCCAATCCAAAGCTGAAGAAGCTCGCCCTCGAGTATCTGGTGGCGGCCTACCGCGACAAACTCAACGACCCCGGTCAGGCCGAACCGGTCGTGCAGCGCATGATCCAGATGGAGCCGAACGAGCCGACCAACTATTTCGCGCTCGCAAAGATCTACGAGGACGCCGGCAGATACGACGAGGCCGAGGCCATGCTCCAGAAGGCCAAGGAAATCCATCCCAACGACCCGACGGTCTACATGCAGCTCGCTGGCTATTACAACCGCCAGGGCGAGTTCGACAAGACCATCGACGCTCTGCAGCAGCGGGCGGCCAAGGAGCCCACCAATCCGGAGGCGTTCCACACGCTGGCGACATACTTCTGGGACAAGACGTTCCGAGACAAGTCGCTGAAGGATCCCGACAAGTTGAAGTACATCCAGACGGGGCTCGAAGCCGAAGACAAAGCGATCCAGTTGAAGCCAGACTACATGGAAGCGCTCGTCTACAAAGGCCTCCTGCTGCGCCTGCAGGCCACGATCGAGAAGGACGCGAACAAGCAGAAGGCCCTGCTCAAGGAAGCCGACGAGTTGCGCGACAAGGCCCAGGCCATTCGCAAGACGAAGACCGGCGGTGCCGGCGCCAGCGCCGGCTAGCGCACCATCACGGCGTTCGGAATCCCGGGGCCGTTCTGGCAACGCCAGGGCGGCCTTTTTTCATGTACGGCTGCAATTCGGATTTCGGAATGCGGATTGCGGATTGCGGAATGTGGAATTCGAACGCGGACTGCCCGCCACGCTGCAGCACTCGTGTCGTGACCCTTCAGCTGTTAATCCTGCGCCGCGGACCGAAGACGGCAGACTGTAGACCGTGTGACCCGCCCCTTTACGGCTCGACGGGCGCCGGGACGATACCGACGCGTTCGACGCCGGCGCCTCGAGCCGTGTCGATCACCTCGACGACGTCACGATAGCGGAGCGCTGGGTCACCCTTCACGAACAGCGTCTTGTCACGGCGGTTGTCGTAGATTTCGTGCAGTCGCCGCCTCAACTCCATGGCCCGCACGTCCTGGTGGTTGATGGCAATGTGCTGCGTCGCACTGATCTCGAGAACGATGGCATCCGGCGCCTGGAGGCTCCGCGGCGCCGGCGACGGCAGATCGGCGGTCAGCCCTTTCTGCACGATTGGCATCGCCGCGATGAAGATGACGAGCAGCACCAGCAGCACGTCGATGAGCGGCGTCACGTTCATCGTCGCTGACACCTGCGGCTGCTTCCCCCGGACGCTCTGATGGTCTCGACGCATCGTGCTGGACACGGCTCCCCTCCCCGTCTGTGTTCCGCCGATGCGACAGTCATGTCGCCCGGCCCTCGATTGTGCGTTCATTGGTTTAGACACCGCGGGTCCCGGGCGTGACACGAGGAGCGCCCAGAGGGGGACGTACATGAAAACGGCCACTCCCCGCGAGGAGAGTGGCCGTCAGAGGAACGCTGTTCGAAAGTCTGGAGGGCTACTCGGTCTTTCCGGTGCCGCCGCCCTGGGCTTCCTGCCGCATGCCTTCGGTGACGATGCCGACTTTGTCGACACCCGCGCCCTTGGCCGCGTCGATGATGTTGACGATCTCACCGTAGCGAAGCGACGGCGCGCCGGCGATGAACAGCGTCTTGTCCTTGCGCTGCTCGAAAACGGTTCGCAGCCGGCTTTCCACGTCAGCCATCGCCACGTCCTGCTTGTTGATCGAGATACGGCGGTCGGCCGTGAACTCGATGACGATCTGGCTGACGGACTGATCGGGCGGCGCGGTGGACGTTTCCGCAGGCAGATTGATGTCGACGCCCTTCTGCGTGAGCGGCAGGGCCGCCATGAAGATGACGAGCAGCACGAGCAGCACGTCGATGAGCGGCGTCACGTTCATGTCGGCGCTGACTTTCGGCGCCTCGCCGCGTACGACTGTCTCGGCTCCGTGGTGAGCGTGGGCCGCCATCTACTTGCCTCCCCCGGTCGGCTGGCCGGCGACGACTTTACGTTCAGCAATCAGGCCGATGTTCTCGACCTGCGCCTTGCGGAGCGCATCGAACGCGGCCATCACGCGGCCGTACGGCGCGTCCTGATCGGCCTTGAGGTACACGATCTTTTCCTTCTTGCTTTCGAGGGTGTCCGTGATGCGCTGCGCGATGTCCGCATCCGGCACGGGGATCGAGTTGAGATGCATACGGCCGTCGGCGGTCACGGCGACCACGGTCTGGTCCTGCGTCTCAGGTTTGTCCTGCGTATTGGTGGCGGTCGGCAGCTTCACATCGACGCCCTTTTGAAGCATGGGCGCGATGATCATCATGATGATGAGCAGCACCAGCATCACGTCGACCAGCGGGGTGACGTTGATGTCGGACTTGACGCCGCCCTTGCCGCCGAGTTGCATGGCCATGGTGCGTTCTCCCGGTGAAGCAATAAAGCTGACGGCGCCAGACGACAGAGCATCCGGCGCGCGTCAGCCTGACTCCGTGCTACGCGGTCTTCTTGATGAAGTAGTCCACGAGCTCCGACGACGAATTGTCCATTTCGACGTTGAAGTAGTCGAGGCGGCCGGTGAGGTAGTTGTAGAACCACACCGCCGGGATGGCGACGAGCAGCCCGAGTGCGGTCTCAACGAGCGCCTCGGCGATACCGGCGGATACCGCGCCGATGCCGCCCGAACCGGTGGCCGCGATACCGACGAACGCGTTGATGACGCCGACGACCGTGCCGAGCAGTCCGACGAACGGAGCTGTCGTGCCGATGGTCGCGAGCGAGTTGACGCCCTTTTTGAGGTCTGACTGCGTCAGCGCCGTCGCGCGCTGAATCGAGCGCCGCACCGAGTCGACCAGGTCGTCACGGTTCAACCCGCCACCCGCCTCCTGCTGGAACTGATATTCCTGCAGACCCGCGAGCACCACCTTGGCGAGGTGGCTGTAGCGGAAGTTCTTGGACGTGCTGAGTGCGATGGCATCCTTCAGCCGGCCGTCCTTCAGGTGCTTGGCAACCTGAGGGGCGTACAGCTTCGACTGCTTACGGGCCTGGCTGAACGTGTAGATCCGCTCGATGGCCACGCCGAAGGACCACATCGACATGAAGAAGAGGACGAAGGCCACAGCCTTGGCCACCCACGTCATCTGATTCCACAGGTCAATGATATTGAGTCCGCCTTCCATCGTTCTCTCCTCAGAAGTGTGTTACGAC
>JBKPMA010000649.1:0-12922 GCA_046731935.1 Acidobacteriota bacterium | reverse complement strand
TCGCATTCCAAGGCTGAGGACTCGATCGACGTGGTTGCGCTCGTGCAGAGGGTCGCGCACGATGCGGCCACGCAGTCGGGCGTTTCGCCCACGCTCACTGCGGGCATCGCGCTCGTCGGACTGCGGACCCTTCAACAAGTGGGGCTCGAAGCCATGCAGACCGCTCCAGACACCAGTCCCGCGGCCGGCCGTCTGCACGCGCTCACACCCGATCAAGTACTCGCGGCGCGGGCCCGCGACGACAAGCAGGGCCTGTTCGGGTTTCTGCGCGGGGAACGCAAGCAATGGACCGTGACCCTCGACGAGCGCGATCCCTCGGCGTCGTTCACGCTCATCAACAGTCAGGCGATTACCACGGCGGCGGCCGAGGATCGGCGTGACTGGCGCGCCCGCGATCCGCGATGCACCGAAGGACCGATTCCGGTGCAGTGTCGATCGGCGTCATGCGGCACGTGCTGGATCGGCGTCCTCGGCGGCGCGCACAAGCTGTCGGCGATGGAGCCCCGCGAGCGCCAGCGCCTGGCGGTGTTCGGGTACGTGCAGACCACTGAGGATCGACCGGTCATCCGCCTCGCCTGTCAGGCGCAGGCGTACGGTGCCGTGTCCATCGTGATCCCGCCTTGGAATGGCGTGTTCGGATCACTCGTCCGATCGGAGCCCTGATGTCGTTTCCACGCGTCACGCCGGAAGAAGCAGCGGCCCTCGTCGAGCACGGCCAGACGGTCGGCTTCAGCGGATTCACGCCGGCAGGCGCTGCAAAGCTCGTCCCCCTCGCGCTGGCGGACCGCGCCAGAGCGGAGCACTTGGCAGGGCGGCCGTTCGCCGTGCGCGTGATGACCGGCGCGTCAACCGGTGTACTGGACGATCTGCTTGCCGAGGCGAACGCGATTTCATGGCGTGCACCGTACCAGTCGAGTGCGCTGCTGCGAAAGCAGATCAACAGCGGTGCCGTCGAGTTCGTGGACATGCACCTGTCGCATGTGCCGCAGGCGCTGCTCTTTGGATTCTTCGGCACGATCGATCTTGCGGTCGTCGAAGCCACGGAGATCACTCCGGACGGCCGTGTCTATCTGACAACGTCGATAGGCCTCTCGCCGACGCTGCTGCACTGTGCGAAGCGGATCGTGGTCGAGATCAACCGGCGGCACTCGCCGCGGCTCCGCGAGATGATCGACATCGCGGAACTGCCGGCGCCACCGCATCGGCTGCCGATTCCCATTCTCGAGCCGCTGGCACGGATCGGTGAGCCATTCGTGCAAGTGGATCCGAAGAAGGTGGTTGGGATCATCGAACATCACGCACCCGACGGCGTGCATGCGTTCGCCGATCCCGATCCCGCGAGCCAGGCGATTGCTGATCGCGTGGTCGATTTCCTGCTCGACGAAGTACGTATGGGACGGATCCCCGCCGAGTTCCTGCCGCTCCAGGCAGGCGTCGGCAATGTCGCGAACGCCGTCATGGCAAGGCTCGGCGAGCGCACCGAGATCCCGACGTTCGTCATGTTCACGGAAGTCTTCCAGGACTCGCTTGTCGCGTTGATGGAGCAGGGGCGCCTGGCAGGTGCGAGCTCGACCGCTCTCACGCTGACCGAGCCGCTGATCCAACATGTCTACGACAACTTCGATTTCTTCGGCCCACGGATCGTGCTCCGGCCGCAGGAGCTGAGCAACAACCCGGGCGTCATCCGGCGATTTGGCGTCATCACGCTGAACACCGCGCTCGAAGTGGACATTTACGGCCACGCCAATTCCACGCACGTGAGCGGCACGCAGATGATGAACGGCATCGGCGGCAGTGGCGACTTCACGCGGAACAGCTATCTGTCGGTTTTCATGTGTCCGTCGGTCGCCAAGGGCGGCCGGATCAGCTCGATTGTGCCGATGGCCTCTCACGTGGACCACAACGAGCACTCGGTACAAGTGGTCGTGACCGACCAGGGGCTTGCGGACCTGCGCGGGCTGGGTCCGGCCGAGCGCGCCCGCCGCATCATCGACGCGTGCGCTCATCCCGCGTACCGCCCGTATCTGCACGCGTATCTCGAGCGCGCCCGTCCCGGCCACATCCGCCACGATCTGGCGACGTGCTTCGACCTGCATCGCAACCTGCTCGAGCATGGCCAGATGCTGCCGGATCTCGATCTTCGCGGGTTCAACTAGGCCGCCAGCGCAAGTGCGAGATGCATCGCACGGTCACACGGATCGCAGAGTAGCCGGTGTTCCACTACAAAGCCGAAATCCTCGACGAGCTGCAGCGCTACGGTATCACCCCGGCCGAGTCCACCGACCCGCAGGAGGTCCGCGACGCGCTGAACGACCTCTATCTGCGCGATATCCGCGCTCTCAAAGAGCGATTGCTCAAACGGGAGTTTCCGCAGACCGAGTACGCAGATCGCGTACGAGAGCTGAGAAAGAACTACTTTCTCCTTTCGATTCCAATCGGCTTTTGGACAACCTGAACGCGCCCGCCGCCCGTAGCCTGTACCCGACATGTTCGATCTCGCCAAACGCCACACGACCGTAGGCCGGGAGATGCGCGGCGCGCTCGCCACCTTTCTGACGATGGCGTACATCCTGTTCGCAAACCCCACGATTCTTGCGGCCGCAGGCGTGCCATTCGAAGGGGCGGCAGCGGCGACCGCCGCGGCGGCAGGACTCTGCTGTCTGTTGATGGGTCTCGGCGCCAACGCGCCTATTGCGCTCGCCCCCGGCATGGGGCTCAACGCCGTCGTCGCATTTCAATTGGCGTCGGCGGCGGGTTCATGGCAGGCCGCAATGGGCCTGATCGTTGTCGAAGGATTGGTGGTACTCGCGTTGGTGCTGCTCGGCGTGCGGGAAGGCGTCATGGACGCCATTCCGCTCGATCTCCGGCGGGCCATCGGCGTCGGGATCGGGCTCTTCATCGCTTTCATCGGAGCGGTGAATGCGAAGCTCGTGATCGTGCCGGCGGGCACGGTGTCAACGCTCGCCGCGCATCCCGGAGCCATTCTGCCGCCCGTCACGTTCGGTTCGCTGCACACCCCGGAGCCATTGATTGCGTTGACCGGATTGATCGTCACGGCTATCTGGGTCGCGCGTCGAGGGAAGGGTGCCCTGCTGCTGGGGGTGGCAGTGGCGACCGTCGCGGCGTTGGCGGCCGGCGTGGCGCACGTGCCCGTTGCCCCGTGGTTCCGCGTGCCGGTATTCGACACCGTGTTCAAGGCGGATCTCGGAGCAGCCTTCCGGCTGAGTGCGGTGCCGCTGGTGCTCTCACTGGTGATGGTCGACTTCTTCGATACGATCGGGACCGTCACCGCGATCGGTGAAGCAGCGCAGCTGAACGATGCGCACGGCCGCTTTCCGCGATTGCGGGCGGTGCTGGCGATCGACGCGATCAGTGCATCGGTAGGCGGTGCCTTCGGCGCCAGTTCGGTGACGTCCTATATCGAGTCGGCCGCAGGCGCATCAGAGGGCGCCCGAACGGGACTCCACACCGTGATTGTGGGAGTGTTGTTTCTGATCGCGATGTTCGCCGCGCCGCTGGCTGCGATTGTTCCCGCGTCCGCCACTGCGCCGGCGCTGCTGACTGTCGGGTTCCTAATGACTCAGCAGGTGACGCGGATCGACTTTCACCACTTCGATACCGCGCTGCCGGCGTTTCTGACGCTCCTGCTGATTCCACCGACGTGGTCGATCGCCCACGGGATCGGATACGGGTTCCTCGCGCACGTTGCCATCAAGCTGCTGACCGGCCGCGGCCGCGACGTGCACCCGTTGTTGTACGCCACCACCGCCGCGTTCGCAGGATACTTCGCGATCGAGTGATTCAGGACGAGGACTCCCGCAAGCGTCGCATCCCTGGTCAGTGTTCTTGCGGAATCACGTGCAGGGTGCGGCGGTCAGGTCCGCGCACCACGACGAGCGGCAGCGACTCACCAATCACCGCATCGGTCAGCTGCCGCGACAACGTGTCCACGCCCGTCGCGGGCTCGCCATTGAACGAAACAATCAGGTCGTGCGGCCGCACGCCCGCCCGCGCCGCCGGGCTGCCGTCGGCGACGTCCACCACCGCCACCGCGCGATCGGCGTCCAGCTGGTGATACCGCTTCAGGCGGGGCGGTAGTGCCACGTCGTGTCCGCTGATGCCGATGAAACTGCGGCGGACGCGTCCCTCACGCAGCAGCGCAGACACGACGACCTTCGCGGTGTTGATCGGTACCGCGAAGCTGATGCCCTGTACGCCGAGGATCGCCGCGGTATTGATACCAACGACTTCGCCGGCACTGGTCACGAGCGGACCGCCGGAATTGCCAGGATTGAGCGCGGCATCCGTCTGGATCAGATGTTCCATCAGCCGCCCGGTCCGCGATCGCAGCGCGCGGCCAACGGCGCTGATGACTCCGGCCGTGACGGTGTGCTGAAAGCCGAACGGACTGCCGATCGCAATTGCGACCTGTCCCGGCCGCAGGCGGCTCGAATCGCCCGGCAGCTGGAACGGAAGGTCGCGGCCGTCGATTCGCACGACGGCGAGGTCTGTGTCGGGATCGCTGCCGACGACATCCGCGATGAACCTGCGCCCATCAGCCAGCACGACGCGGATGATCCGGCCGTCGTGCACGACATGGCTGTTGGTGAGAACGAGACCATCCGGTGTGAAGATCAGCCCTGAGCCGGTGCCGCCCGAGTCCTGGCGGCGACGCTGCGACTCGCGAGCACCGCTGGCGGTCTCGAGTTTGACGACGGCGGGCCCGACGAGCTCCACGGCACCGACTACGGCTCGCGAATACGCATCGAGCAGGAGATCGTCAGCCACTGTCGACATCGCGCGCTTCCTCTACAGCGACAGGATCCCTGAGCGCAGGCCGCGCTGTACGGCCTCGGCGCGGGTGGCGACACCCAGCTTCCCGTAGACGGATGCGAGATGGAATTTGACCGTGTGATCGCTGATGCCGAGGACGGCTCCGATCTCGCGGTTCGAGAGTCCCTGACTCGCCAGCTCGAGCACTTCGTGCTCGCGCCGCGTGAGGCCATCGCTATGGTGAGCGTCGTCAGGGTCCCCGGCCGCCGGCCGCCGAACGGCGTGTGCCGCAGCCGCGGGCACGACCACGAGTCCCCGCGCGACCGCGATGAGTGCCGCCCGCACGTCCTCTGACGCCGCGCCGCGCGGCAGCACGCCCCATGCCGGCAGTTCCCGAGCCGCCGCCAGTCTCGCCGCGGCCTCGACATCGTCGCTCAACACGACCGCACCGACGTCCGTCGCCGACAGGCGGGAGAGTTGATCCATCCCGGCGATCAGGAAGACATCCGCATCGTCGTGCTCGCGCGTATCACTGCCGGAGCCAGTGGTCGCACGAACACCGTCGCCGCTGACACGCGACGCAAGCGCCCTCAGCGCGGAATTGTCCACTCCGACCACGACGACGTGGATCACGGCGTTACCAGCGGCTGGGTCGTTCTCCAACTGTGACAGTGACATCGAGCTGTTCCTTGCCGCGTACGAGAGTGAGGACGAGCGGCTGTCCCACCTGCGATGGACCAAGCAAGGCCAGCAGCTGTTGCGGATGCTCGATGCGGGTGCCGCCGGTCCGGATGAGGATGTCACCCACGAGCACCCCGTCTTTCGCCGCCGGGCTGTCTTCGGCGACGCCCAACACAATCAATCCCGATTCTGGCGCGCCTGCGGCGGCGCGCTGGCCAGTCGGAATCCGCACTGGCTGACTCGTGAGTCCGAGAAAACCCCGGCGGATGGAACCGTGAGCTTCGAGCGAGTCGATCAGTGGAGATGCGACCGTCCACGGGACGACCAGGCCTCGGCCGCGGATGAGGCCGGCCGTCGCAATCCCGAGGAGGCTCCCGCCAGGATCGACGAGCGCGCTACCCGAAAAGCCCGGATAGGGTGAGGTCGGCAGGCTGATCACGCGATCGAGCCGAGTGCCGTCCGACGCGTCCAACGGGCCTCCGACGCCGCCAATCACCGCAAGCCGTACCTGTTGGATGCCGCTCCAGGCACGGCCGGTCAGCAGGCCGAGTTGTCCTGGTCGTGGTAGCGGGCCGCCGGGGAAGGCGACGCCGCCCAGCCCTGGCACCTTCAGCAGGACCAGGTCTGCCCCTGGCGCGTGGCCGGCGACGTCGGCCTGAAGGGTCGTGCCGTCGTTGGTCCGGATCCGGACCCCTTCATGCCACTCGACCGAATGGCTCGTGGAGACCACGCGCTCCGGGCCAATCACGATGCCGCTGGCCGGCCGCTTCCGCCCGTACACCTGCACGATTGCCGGCGCGACACGCTCCGCCGCGTCCCCGAGCTCGCCTGAAAGTGTGGAGAATGCATCTGTCCCAAGGGGTGCTGTCGTCACGTCGTGCCTCCCACTCCACGGTAGCGCGTCGGCGACAGCTGCACATCGCCCGATCGGTCAGGCGTCCTGACCCCCGTTTTCCCGGCTATCCTGCGCCATGCAATCTCGGTATGCGGCGCTGTCTGTCGCCGCCGGTCTCACGCTCGCGCTCATCCAACCGCCCATGTCCACCGCGTTTCGCACACGTGCTGAATCCAGCAACTTCGAAGAAACGAGCCGCTATGACGACGTTCGAGTGTTTCTCGACCGACTGGCGGCCGCGTCGCCGCTCGTCCGCCTCGAGATTTTCGGGTCGAGCGAGGAAGGGCGTCCGCTACCGCTGGTGATTCTGTCGAGGGACAAGGCCGGCGCGGAGACTGCCCGGCGTGGCACCGGCCCTGTCGTACTGATCATGGCAAACATCCACGCCGGCGAAGTCGAAGGAAAGGAGGCCGCGCTCAATCTGCTGCGACGTTTGACGGTCGGAGACCTTCGCGCCCTTACCGCGCATCTCACCGTCCTCGTCGTGCCGATCTACAACGCGGATGGCAACGAACGCGTATCGCTGGACCATCGCACGGTGCAGAACGGACCTGTCGGTGGAGTGGGCACACGTGAGAACGCCAAGGGCTCGATCTGAATCGCGACTACATCAAGGCCGAGAGCGTTGAGGCGCGCGCACTGCTGTCACTCGTCAACGCGTGGGATCCGGCGGTCGTCATCGATCTGCACACGACGAACGGGTCGTATCACGGCTATCACCTGACGTGGGCGCCCGCACTCAGTCCAAACACGGACGCCAGGATTACCGCGTTCACACGGAACGACCTTTTGCCTCCTGTCGAACGGTTGGTGGCGGCTGCGTCGGGCTGGCGGCTGCATCGGTACGGCAACTTCGCGTCGGCAGAGTCAATCGACGCAGAATCCGAAGAGGCCACGTCTGCGGCGGCACCGGTCTGGCGTACGTTCGACTACCGACCGCGATTCGGGAACAACTACATCGGTCTCCGCAATCGGATCGCCGTCTTGTCGGAGGCGTACAGCTATCTGGGATTCGAACGCCGCATTGCCGTCACTGAAGCCTTCGTCGCCGCCCTGCTCGTCGAAATCGACCAGCAGCGGGAAACGATTCTCCACCTGATAACGGAGGTCGATCGCGACACAACTCGCAAGGCGTCGGACGGGTCGCTCGAACCATTTGCCGTGTCCGCGACACTCGCGTCGTCAGAACCCGCGCCCGTCCCGATTCTCGTCGGTGCGGTCCGGGCAGAGAAAAATCCACGTTCCGGCCGCGACATGCACGTTATGGTCGAGGACCGCCACGATGCCGTCGCGATGCGGGAACTCGATCGCTTCGATCCGGCGCGCTCGATCGCCGTACCGTCCGCGTACGTCGTTCCAGCCGACGTCCTGACGACGCCCGACGGAAAGCACCTGCTCGATCTGCTGAAGATGCATGGCGTTGCGTTCAGCCGCATCGAAGTTCCTGAATCCCTTCAGGTGGAGAGCCTCACCGTCACCGAGCTGCGACGTGACGAGCCTGCCTTTCAAGGTCACCACACGGTTCATGTCTCCGGCACTACGCGTCTGGAGCACGTGACGGTGGCAGCCGGAGCGCTGCGCGTCGCGACCGCCCAGCCGCTTGCACGGCTCGTCACACAGCTGCTCGATCCGGAGTCTGACGATGGGGTTGTGACGTGGAATGGATTGGATGCGTGGCTCGCGCCGGGCAAGGCTGTGCCCATCTATCGGGTGGTGAACGGAAGCACGAAGCACGCCGCGGACTCAAGTTTGGCGCATGGCCGTCGATTGCACGGACATCTCGTGTCGGTCGAGGAGTAAACGCCATGTCTGTGAGCCCAGTATCGGGCGGTGCGACCGGTGAGCTGATTCAGATCGGCGCCAGGACGACCCGTTCGACGGACCTGTCGATCGTAACGGCGCAAGGCGACAAGGTGACGATCTCCGCGTCGGCCACGCACGGCGTGGGCTATGCGGCAGCCACTGGATCGTCGGATGGCGTGAGCCTCACGGCCGGAGCCGTGAGCGTCTCGGATTCGTCGAGCCTGTCGATCAGCGTCGAGGGCGACCTGAACAGACGCGAGTTACACGACATCAACAAGGTCGTTCGCGCGCTGGAGCGGGCGGCGGCTCGCGGCGATGCGAGCCGGCTGCTGGATCGGCTGTCTCAGGCGCACTTGCGCTCGCTGTCGACCATCTCTGGAAGCATCACGACGCAGACGGTGGTCACTGCACAACAGATTCAGGGCTCTCAGCAACCTGCGGCCCCGGCGGACTCGGCGCCGCCTGCCTCGTCAGACACGTCACCCGCACCCAGCGGTTCGTCGACGCCGGCGCCCGTCGCGGAGTCCGCGCCGGCCAGCACTGAAGCACCGGCCACCACGGACGCGCCGGCCCCGGCAACTCCGGCAAGCCAGACGCTGAAGGCGCCCGTTGTGCAGAAGACCCTTGCTGCGAGTGCGCCCGGTGTGCCGCCTCCGCGTGCGCCGAAGATCGAGGACTTCATGTTCACGATCCTGAAAGCGCTGCTGAATCCGAATGCGGGTGCGACGGCGTCCTTTGCGACCGCGACTGAAGACCGTAGGCCGTAGACCGAACACCGCAGACCGAAACTCCGTTCCCCGGGCTAAGCTGTGGACATGCGGCCACGCAGTGCACGGCTCCGGTTTCTTCCTCTCGTACCTCTCATTGCCATCATCGCGCTCAGCCGGGCGCCAGTCTCTGGTCAGGCGCAGGTAGCCGAATCTCCTGCCGTCCACCCCGTCAGCGGGCGTCACATCGCCCAGGTGATGAGTCACCTGGGCGCGGACTGGCTGGATCGGCCGGAGCGGAAGGCCGAGGAACAGCCTGACAAGGCGCTCGACGACATCGGCGTGAAGCCAGGTGACGTCGTCGCGGACGTCGGCGCCGGCACTGGTTACTACACGGTGAAACTGGCGGCTCGCGTGCGTCCGGGTGGCCGCGTGTATGCGACCGATATCCAACCCGAGATGCTGGATAAGCTCAGAGCCCGCTTGGCTGCCGAGAAGGTGAGTGGCGTCGAGCCCGTCCTGGCGCATGCCGACAATCAGGGCCTGCCCGCGGGCGCCGTGGACCTCATCCTGCTGGTCGATGTCTACCACGAGCTCTCAGAGCCGCAGCGGACGCTGCAGCAGCTCAAATCCGCCCTCAAACCGACCGGCCGGCTGGTGCTGCTGGAATTTCGGAAAGAGGATCCTGCGGTGCCGATTCGGATCGATCACAAGATGAGCGTCGCGGAGGCGCGTCTGGAGGTCGAGCATGAAGGCTTCGTCTTCGATCGCGTGAGCGAGGTGCTGCCCTGGCAGCACATTCTCGTGTTCCGGCCCGCCGCGCGGCCATAATTGACCGCCGAACTGCCTGGTGGAGGGCTGGTTGACCGCTGAGGAACGTCGCCTCGAAGAGTCCCGCGCACGCACGGTCCACTGGAAACGTTGGGGGCCCTACATCGCCGAGCGCGCCTGGGGCACCGTCAGGGAGGACTACAGCGCGAACGGGGACGCGTGGAACTACTTCCCGCACGACCACGCACGATCGCGCGCCTATCGTTGGAACGAGGATGGCATCGCGGGCCTGTGCGATCGACACCAGATCGTCTGCTTCGCGCTGGCGCTGTGGAACGGGCAGGACGCGATCCTGAAGGAGCGGATGTTCGGCGTCAGCGGCCCCGAAGGCAACCACGGCGAAGACGTCAAGGAGTACTACTACTACCTGGATAACACGCCGACGCACTCGTACATGAAGTTTCTGTACAAGTATCCGCAGCGAGCGTTTCCGTACGACTGGCTCGTGAGGGAATCCCGGCGGCGTACGAGGGACGACCCCGAGTTCGAACTGCTCGACACAGGCGCGTTCGACGCGGATCGATACTTCGACGTGATCGTGGAGTACGCCAAGGTCGATCCCGAAGACATTCAAATCCGTATCACCGCCCTGAATCGCGGGCCCGACGCCGCACCGCTCCACATTCTGCCGACGATCTGGTACCGCAACACGTGGCAGTGGAGTCCTGTACGCGGACGCCGCCCGGTTCTGTCGATGTCGGATGACGCGGCGAACACGGTGCACGTGGACAGCGGCCACTACGGCAGCCGCTGGTTGTACGCCGACGGCACGCCCGAGTGGCTCTTCACCGACAACGAGACGAACGCTTCCCGCATCTATGGCACTCGGAGAGCGGCCGGTTGGTTCAAGGACGGAATCAACGACTGCGTTGTCGACGGGCGCACCGATGCGGTGAACCCCGACCGACGCGGCACCAAGGCCTCGCCGCACTACGCCGTCATGGTGAAGCCTGGTGAATCGGCTGTCATCAAGCTGCGTTTCAGCGACAAGGCGCCGCAAATCGTCAGCTCAGGCATGTTCGGCGCCGGCTTCGACGACGTGTTCGAGCGGCGGATCACCGAAGCGGACGAGTATCACGCATCGCTCGCGACCTCGGATCTGTCGCCCGATGCCAAGCGGGTCATGCGGCAGGCACTCGCAGGACTGCTGTGGTCGAAGCAGTTCTACCACTACGTCGTCGAACAATGGCTCGATGGCGATCCCGGTCAGCCACCGCCGCCGGCCGAACGGCTGTCCGGGCGAAACAATGACTGGCGCACGCTGTTCAATTCCGACGTGCTCCTGATGCCAGACACCTGGGAGTACCCGTGGTACGCGTCGTGGGACCTCGCGTTCCACGCGGTGGCGATCGCGATCGTCGATCCGGAGAGCGCGAAAGAGCAGCTTCTGCTGCTGCTGCGCGAGTGGTACATGCATCCCAACGGGCAGCTGCCTGCCTACGAATGGTCGTTCTCGGACGTGAACCCGCCGGTTCACGCGTGGGCGGCGCTGCGCGTCTACAAGATCGAGGCGAAGCGGCGGGGGACCGGCGACCGTGCCTTCCTCGAGCGCGTGTTCCATAAGCTGCTGCTCAATTTCACCTGGTGGGTCAACCGCAAGGACGAAGAGGGCAACAACATTTTCGAAGGCGGCTTCCTCGGCCTCGACAACATCGGCGTGTTCGATCGTTCGAAGCCGCTGCCCATGGGCGGCCACCTCGAACAGTCCGACGGCACCAGCTGGATGGCGTCGTACTCGCTCACGATGCTCGCGATCGCTCTCGAGCTCGCGGACGGCGACCCGGCGTACGAGGATGTCGCCAGCAAGTTCTGGGAACACTTCGTCTACATCGCCAGGGCGATGGGGAAGGTGGGCGGCCAGTTCCAGCTCTGGGACGAAGAAGACGGTTTCTTCTACGACGTTCTGCACCGGGACGGCCAGCGGCTTCCGCTCCGTGTGCGATCCATGGTCGGCCTGATTCCGCTGTTTGCAGTCGCCACGCTCGAGCCCGAGTTGCTGGATCGTCTGCCCGGATTCAAACGGCGGCTCGAGTGGTTCATCGATAATCGCCCCGATCTGACCGCGAACGTCGCATCGATGCGGGCACCCGGACGCGGCGAGCGGCGTCTGCTGTCGATCGTCGATCGCCAACAGCTCGTTCGCGTGCTGCAGGTCATGCTGGATCCCGCAGAGTTCCTGGCGCCAAACGGCATCCGCGCCTTGTCGCGATACCACCAGGACCATCCGTACGTGCTCCAGATCGACGGCACCGAGCATCGCGTGGACTACGAGCCGGCGGAATCCACGACGGGCTTGTTTGGCGGCAATTCGAACTGGCGAGGGCCAATCTGGCTGCCTGTGAATTTCCTGATGGTCGAGGCGCTGCAGCGCTACCACCACTACTATGGGGATACGCTCACGGTGGAGTGTCCGACGGGCTCCGGCCGGCACATGACGCTCGACCGTGTGGCTGCCGATCTGTCGCGTCGCCTCACGCGCATCTTTCTGCGCGACGAATTTGGACGGCGCCCGGTCTACGGCCGGAACCCGCGTTTCCAGCAAGACCCCGCCTGGCGAGACCTGCTGCTGTTCTACGAATACTTCAACGGCGACACCGGCGAGGGACTCGGTGCCAGCCACCAGACCGGGTGGACCGCCCTGGTGGCCAAACTCCTCCAGCAAAGCGGGACAGCCGAGCAGGAGGGCTGACAGCAAGTGTTCTGGCCGGGGTGCATTCGACGACAGGAGGAATGACCCCGGCCCCACAGCCTCCGAGTGAATGTGGGGCGCGGTCACTCGTCCGTCCACTGGTGTACCCCGCCCGGCATCATTGTGGTACCGTCTAGCGAATGCCTTCCGACCAGACCTCCGTCGCCGGCGTGCCGGTGTCGCCGGACGACGAGCAGGCACTCGTGGAGCGCTTGCGGCAGGGCGATGCCGACGCGTTCGAGACACTGGTGCGTACTCAGGGCGGCCGGATGCTCGCCGTTGCGCGCCGGCTGGTCGGCAACGACGAGGCGGCCCGTGACGTCGTCCAGGATGCGCTGTTTTCGGCGTTCCGCTCCATCAAGCGGTTCGAAGGCCACAGCCGGCTCTCCACCTGGCTGCATCGCATTACCGTGAACACGGCGTTGATGCGTTTGCGCACGCAGCGGCGCCGCCCGGAGGAGTCGATCGAACCGCTGCTCCCTACGTTCATCGACGACGGCCACCATGCGTCGCAGTTCGCGACGTGGGGAGGCGCTGACACCC
>JBKPMA010000648.1:0-6341 GCA_046731935.1 Acidobacteriota bacterium | reverse complement strand
GGACGTGATGGTCCCGATGCGGGATGGCATGCGCCTGTTTACCGTCATCGTCTCCCCCAAGGGCGCACGCAACGCGCCAATCATCCTCACGCGCACTCCCTATGACGCGGCATCGCGGGCGGGGCGCACGAACACGCGGTCAATGCGCACGACTCTGCCGCTCGCCGATGACATCTTTGCCGGCGGCGGGTACATCCGCGTGTACCAGGACGTGCGTGGGAAGTACGGGTCCGAAGGCGAGTACGTG
Organism: Acidobacteriota bacterium; assembly: GCA_046731935.1. Classification (GTDB taxonomy): domain Bacteria; phylum Acidobacteriota; class Vicinamibacteria; order Vicinamibacterales; family JAENWD01; genus CAVUPP01. The sequence continues at coordinate 6,094 of JBKPMA010000648.1, read as the reverse complement.
ATGACACGGCCTCTCAGGGGGCCGCTGAACGAAAGCGCGGTGGACCATTCAACCGACGCATACGACACGATCGACTGGCTCGTGAAAAACGTGCCTGAATCAAACGGCAGGGTCGGCATGCTGGGAAGCTCGTATGAGGGCTTCACCGTGGTGATGGCCCTGGTGAATCCGCACCCCGCTTTGAAAGTGGCGGCTCCCATGAGTCCGATGGTGGACGGATGGATGGGCGACGACTGGTTTCATTACGGCGCGTTCCGCCAGCTTGGCCTCGACTACTTCACCGGACAGACGACCGCACGCGGCGAAGGCAAGCCGATTCCCCGCGCCGGCGCCGACGATTACGACAACTTCCGGCGCGCCGGTTCGGCGGGTGACTTCGCGAAGGCCGGGGGTCTCGACCAGCTGCCGTTCTGGCGCAAGGTCTCCGAGCATCCCGCGTACGACGCGTTCTGGCGTGAACAGGCGCTCGACAAGGTCGTGTCGGGCCAGCCGCTCACGGTGCCGACGATGTGGATCCAGGGGCTGTGGGATCAGGAAGACATGTGGGGAGCGATTCACTGCTACCTGGCGGTCGAGCCCAAGGACACGGGCAACACACGCAACTATCTCGTCATGGGGCCGTGGCGCCACAGCGGCGTCAACTATGACGGGTCGTCGCTCGGTCCCCTGCGTTTCACCGGCGACACCGCACTCGAGTTCAGACGTGATGTTCTCAAACCGTTCTTCGACCAGTATCTGAAAGACACAGCTCCGAAGGCCGACACGCCGCCCGTGTTCATCTACAACACGGGTGAGAACCATTGGGACCGCCTGCAGTCCTGGCCGCTCGCGTGCGACGGCTGCGCGGTGCGCCCGACGCCCCTGTATCTCACCGCGGGCTTCGGTTTGTCGTTTACGGCTCCGGATGCACAGTCTGCGACCGCGGCGTACGACGAATATGTGTCGGATCCCGCGAAGCCGGTGCCGTTCCTGCCTCGTCCAGTTCTGGTGGGCGATGGCGCCGCCTGGCAACGGTGGCTGGTGACGGACCAGCGTTTCGTGTCAGACCGACCGGATGTGTTGAGCTACACGACGCCCGTGCTCACGGCGCCAGTACGGATCAGCGGTGCCCCGGTCGTCCACCTGACGGCATCGACGAGCGGCACCGATGGCGACTGGGTGGTGAAGCTGATCGACGTCTATCCCGACGCGTCTCCCAGCCGACCCGAGATGGGCGGCTACGAGCTCGGGATTGCGATGGACATCTTCCGCGGGCGGTATCGAGAGAGCTTCGAGACCGCCAAGCCGATCGCCTCAAACGCCCCGCTCACATACAGCTTTGCGCTCCCGACTGCCAACCACGTGTTCCTGCCGGGGCATCGCATCATGGTGCAGCTGCAATCCACCTGGTTCCCGCTCTATGACAGGAATCCACAAACGTTCGTGCCTAACATCTTCTTCGCGGCCGCTGCTGACTACGTCAAGGCCACCCAGCGTATCTACCGCGCCGGGCCTGCCGCCAGTTTTGTGGCACTGCCGGTCGTATCATCCGGGCCGTAGCACGCGAACAATTCACGTGAGGAGTGATCGATGAACCGTCGGCAGGCTCTGATGTCTGTGTCGGCCGTAGCGGCGCACGCGCTGTTTGCGGACGTGGTCTCGGCCTTCGTCCGAGCAACCGCGGCAGTCGGAGATCATGCAGCGCCCTGGCAAGCGGAGCTCTTCGGATCGGACGAGGGCGCGATCCTCGAAGACGTGGTGGACACGATTCTGCCGGCCACCAGCACGCCCGGTGCGAAAGCGGCGCGCGTCCATGTCTTCGTCGACCTCGCCGCATCTCGCTGCCTGGGATCCGCGGAGCAGCAGGCGCTGTCGGACGCCCTCGATTCATTGGGTGAGACGTTCGGTGCGCTGCCTGCAGACCAACGCATCGCGCGCCTCAACGCGATGGACAAAGCCGCCTTCGCGATGTTGAAAGAACTGACGCTCCTCGGCTACTTCAGTTCAGAGATCGGCTGCACGCAGGCGCTCGCCTACGAGGCCGTTCCCGGGGCGTACAAGGGCTGCATCGCTCTCGCACCAGGCCAGAAAGCGTGGGCCACTCGATGACCGACTTCGACGCCATTGTCGTGGGCTCTGGTATCAGCGGCGGATGGGCCGCGAAAGAGCTGACCGAAGCGGGATTGAAGACGCTCGTGCTCGAGCGAGGCCGGAACGTCGAGCACATCAAGGATTACACGACCGCAACGCTCGACCCATGGCAGCTGCCGCATGGCAACCGCGCCACCGTGAAGGATCGCGAGGAGTACTACGTCCAGAGCAATCTGTATCTCTTCGGCCAGGACTCGAAGCACTTCCTCGTGAAGGACGTGGACCATCCCTACAACGCGGTGAAAGACTTCCGGTGGTATCGCGGGTATCAGGTGGGCGGCCGGTCGCTCCTGTGGTCGAGGCATTGTTTTCGATGGAGCGATCTGGACTTCGAAGCCAACGCGAAGGAAGGCGTCGGCATCGACTGGCCGATCCGCTACAAGGAGATCGAGCCCTGGTACGACCACGTCGAGCAGTTCATCGGCGTGAGCGGTGAGAACGCCGGCCTGCCGCAGCTGCCCGATGGCAAGCTGCTGCCACCGTTCGAGATGAACTGCGTCGAGATGCACCTGCGGGATCGCATCGCCGCGCGCTTCCCGGATCGGCGGCTGATCAGCAGCCGCGCGGCAGTGCTGTCGCAGCCGCACAACGGGCGCGGGCAATGTCAGGCTCGGAACCTGTGTCATCGCGGCTGTCCGTACGGCGCGTACTTCTCCAGCAATTCGGTGACGCTGCCGGCCGCGGCGGCGACGGGCCGTATGACGCTTCGCCCCCACTCGATCGCGCATAGCCTTATCACGGATCCCAACACCGGACGCGCGAGAGGCGTCCGGGTGATCGACGCGGAAACACATCAGACGATGGAGTACACCGCGCGGGTGATCTTCCTGAACGCGTCCACGCTCAATACGACGGCGCTGCTCCTCAACTCGAAGAGTCCCCAGCATCCGAACGGGTTCGGCAATTCGAGCGGCGTGCTCGGCCACTACCTGATGGATCACCACGCCGCCGTGGGAGCGATGGGGACCCATGAGGGATTTCTCGACAAGTACTACTCCGGCCGTCGCAGCACGAGCGTCTACATCCCGCGCTTCAGAAACGTCGCGACCAGGCGCGACGACTACGCGCGCGGGTTTGCATTCGAGGTCTACACCGGACGTCAGGGGTGGCAGGAGCGCGCAGGCGGCGATGGAATCGGCGCCGAGTTCAAAGACAACCTCACGAAGCCGGGCCCATGGTGGGTGTGGATGGAGGCGTACGGAGAGTGTCTGCCACGCCGCGAGAACAAGGTCTCACTGAACGACTACGACCGCGATCGCTGGGGTATGCCGACGCTCGACATCGACATGGAGTACGGTCCGAACGAGATGACGATGCGGAAGGATATGGAGGCGTCGGGAGTAGAGATCCTGAAGGCCGCCGATCTCAGCGGCGTGCAGGGATTCAGCAACCAGCCGCATCCAGGCGAAGTGATCCACGAGATGGGCACGGCGCGGATGGGGAACGATCGGAAGCAGTCCGTGCTCAACAGGTTCAATCAGTGCCACGATGCGGCAAACGTGTTCGTGACCGACGGCTCGTGCATGGCGTCCACGGCCTGTCAGAATCCATCGCTCACCTATATGGCGCTCACCGCGCGCGCGTGTGCGTATGCCGTGGAGCAGTTGAAGCGCGGCGAGATCTAGGTCGGGCGGGTATATCGGACGCCAGGGTGAATAACCCCGCCCCCACATCAATGCGAATGTAGGGCCGGGGTCATTCTTCCTGTCGGCCGATGCACCCCGGCCAGGCCTCAGTGCCCGACCGAGGCCAATAGCGTCTTCGCCTCCGCCGGTGGGATCTCGCGGATGTAGATGTTCCTGAAGCGCACTTCAGACCCGTGCGTCTGCAGCTCGATCGAACCGGTTGGCAGGACCGGCTGCGCCCGATCGAAGAAGTTGTCGAGCACCTGGCCCTCGACTGTCGGCTTGCCGTTCAGCGTCACCCACACCCGCGTGCCTGCCATCTTGATCTTCAGCGTGTTCCACTGGCCGATTGGATTGTCGGCCTTCACGAGCGGCCACTTCCCGGGGTTGTCGGGATTGTTGTTCCACAGTGCGCCGGATCCCTTGTCGGCCCCGTTCGCGGTTTCGTGCGGGTTCGCCGGGTCCCAGAGCTGCACCTGCGGATAGTCGCGGAGGTAGATGCCCGAGTCTCCGCCCGGGTGGACGAGCATCCAATCGACCCACAGCTCGAAATCGCCGTACGCCTTTTCGGTCGCGAGATGGACCCCCTTGCCGTCGGAGACGATCTCGCCTTTCGCGGCGTCCACACTCCAGTGGAGGTCGCGATCCGCGTTCCATTCCTTCTGTTTTGCGGTCCGTTCCTCAGGAGTGAACTTCGCTTCGACGTAGGGACTGAAGACGCCGCCGCCACCCGGCCGTCCGCGCCAGCCTTTCAGGTCCTTGCCATTGAAGAGCGGCATGAAACCCTCCGGCGCCGGACCTTGGGCCGCGACGTACGAGCCCAGTGCGAATAGCACGACCACTCCAACCAACAGCAATCCACGGCGCATCTTCCCCCCCAACGAACTCGATGTTCGAATCGAAGCCGCCAGTATAGCGTTGGGCAGGGCACATCGGAGGACGGCAGGAGTGGACCCCGCCCCGCATTCTTCCGCGTGTCACCGCTGCAGCGCGTAAGACATCTTCACGAAGAACTCCCGCCCCCTCTGCTGCAGGCGGCTGCGATCGTCGAGGACGCGGTCGTCGCCGTAGCCGAGGAAGAGCACGTAGAGAAATCGTTCGTCGTAGGCGAGGTGACCGACGTTCCTTACTGTCGCCGGAGCGTTGTCACTGATGTTGGTCTCGAACCAGGTGGTGACGGTCGATGCGGTCCGCCATCCTTCATCGCCGAGATCCCCGTCAATCACGATGTGCCCGGTCAATCGCGCAATTGAGACCGCCGGTGGCGGAGTGGTCTGAGCCGACGCGATGGCGACGAACGCTCCGAAGACAGTCGCGCCACACGCAAGGCGCAGCAACCGGGCCGGCACGGCCGATTAGACGAGGCGAGTCGGCGAATTGTTGTGGTTAGATCGGCACGAAACGCGGTGGAATGCGGGACCAGTGGTGGGAGGAACCGCAATCGCGGCAGACGGTACCACCTTTGCGAACGGTGCGGCATGGCTCGAGCGATCTGGAAAGGGGCCCTCGCCTTCGGTCTCGTGAACATTCCCGTCGAAGTGCATGTGGCAGTGCGCGACCACCGCCCGCATTTCCGCCTCCTCCACGCGAAAGACAAGTCTCCCGTCAGCTTCCAGCGCGTCTGTGCGCGCGAGGGCAAGCCCGTCGCGTGGCAGGACCTCGTCAAGGGCTACGAATACTCGAAGGGCCATTTTGTCGTTCTTACCAAGGAGGATTTTCGGGCCGCGGCGGTCGAGAAGACGCAGCGCGTCGACATCCTCGATTTCGTGGACGCCAGTGAGATCGACGATCGGTTTTTCGAGACACCGTACTACCTGGTACCCGGCAAGAGCGGCGAGCAGGCGTACGCCCTCCTGCGCGAAGCCATGCGGACGACCAAGCGCGTCGGCATCGCCAAGTTCATCCTTCGTGATGTGCAGCATCTCGCCGCCGTCGAAGTGATCGAAGAGGCGCTGACCCTCACGCTGCTTCGGTTTTCTGATGAGCTCGTGGACACGGGCACGTTCTCGCTGCCCTCCAGCAAGCAAATCCGCAAGAGCGAGCTCGACATGGCAATGGCGTTGGTGAACAGCCTCGCTGCCGAGTGGAAGCCGGAAAAGTACACGGACGAATATCGCGAGAATCTCATGCGAATCATCAAGGCGAAGTCGAAGGGCAAGACCGTGACTCTCGAGGCCGCGGAGGAGCCCCGGCACGCCGAGGTCGTCGATCTGATGGAGCGGCTGCGCCAGAGTCTTGCGAACCGCGGATCCGCGGGGAAGTCATCCGGCCGCCAGACAGCGTCTGCCGCCAAGGCCCGCGCGTCCAAGAAACCGGCAGCGTCGAAGTCCAGGAAACGG
>JBKPMA010000647.1:0-5094 GCA_046731935.1 Acidobacteriota bacterium | reverse complement strand
TTGCGCATGACCGCGTTGTAGCCGCCGGCGAACGTCTCCGGCCGCGTCACGTCATCGTAGGGAGACGGCTGAATGAGCGTGAGCCTGACGCCCGGCACCTCTTTTGTGAGTCGATCGAGAATGTGCCGGTACCCGCTGCGGTACGCCTCGAATGTCGGCACATCGAACGCTTTGTATCCGCCGTCGTTCATGCCGAGCATGATCGTGACGACGGTCGGCTTGAACGCAATCACGTCGCGGCTCAAGCGCTCGTCGATCTCGCCGGCCCACCCCCCGCGGACGGTGTCGCCGCCGACGCCGGCATGAACGAACGACACGTTCCATGATGGGAAGCGCGACAGGACGAACTCTTCAACCCGGGCCGTGTACTCCCGCTGCTCCGTGATGCTGTCGCCGTAAAAGACGACGCGATCACCATCCTTGAGGTAAAAGTCCTGCGCCAGGGCCGGCCCGATGCCAAGAGACCAGGCCCAGAGACAGGCCAGGAGGATACGCATTCAATCCGCTCCTTGGGTAGTCGCGGGCGCATTTTAGTCCGACCGGGACGATACTGGTCGATGGGATCTATGGGGACGGCCGACCAGCGCGGCAACACCGCTTCGCCACTCTCTCCGGCCATGCTGGCGGTGAACGGTGAACGCGTGTCGATCCTCGGATGGGGCCGCGCCATTCTCCTGCAGTTCGCGCATCCGCTGGTCGCGGCCGGCGTACATGAGCACAGCCGCTTTCGGGGCAGCCCGGCGGCGCCGGTCGCACGCCTGCACGGCACCATCCGCGCGATGCTCGCGTTCTCGTTCGGCAGCGAGGATCGCGCGGCGCAGGCGGCCGACATCATCAACGGCATTCACGATCGCGTGCACGGCCATCTGCCATATGCCGCCGGACCCTTTGCTGCCGGCACGCCCTATTCAGCCAAGGATCCGCAGCTGCTGCTGTGGGTGCATCTGACGCTTCTCGAGTCGATGACGCTGGCCTACGACCGCTTCGTCGCCCCGCTCGACGATGCGACGATTGCCGCGTACTGCCGGGACTCCACGCGAGCGGCCTCGCTGATTGGCATTCCGCCCTCGTCAGTGCCCTCGTCGAAAGCGGAGTTGGCGGATGCCATCCGCCAGTACGACGGTCAACTGAGCGTGACGGACGCGGCGCGGGAGCTCGCACACGCCATCCTGACGCCGCCCGTGACCGGACGCCTGCCTGGCTTCGGGCTCAACCGCCTCACCACGATTGGCTTGTTGCCCGCGCCAATACGCGACGCGTACGAGCTGCCGTGGAGCGCCAGGGACGAGCAGGCGCTGGCGCGATGGACCGCGCGCTTGCGCACCTACTCGCGGCTCGCGCCGGCAGTGCTCCGCCGATGGCGCGCGGCCAGACGGTTCGATGGCTGAGGTATGCTGCCGCCGATGGTCATCATCGTGATGGGCGTGACCGGCTCCGGCAAGACGACTGTCGGCGAGGCGCTCGCGGCATCAATGGGCTGTAGATTCTTCGATGCGGACACGTTCCACAGCGCCGCGAACAAAGCCAAGATGTCGAGCGGGATTCCGCTGACCGACGACGACCGGTGGCCGTGGCTGGCCGCCATTCGCGCGCAAATCGACAGGCTGTTGGAAGCCGGTGATTCCGGCGTCTTTGGCTGCTCGGCACTGAAGGCGGCGTACCGGCGCGTGCTCGGCGAAGACGACCCCCACGTGCGCTTCGTGTACCTGCACGGCTCCGAGGCGCTGCTGGCCGAACGTCTGCGGCACCGCGTTGGACACTTCATGAATCCGGCGCTGCTCGCGAGCCAGCTTGCCACGCTCGAAGAGCCTCTCAACGCCATACGCCTTGAGGTGGCACTACCGCTCGCCGCCCAGGTCCGTGACATCCGTCGGGCGCTGTCGCTGGACACTGACTAAATCCTCGCAGCCTCGGCGTTGACCGTGCAGCGCACGGCGAGACTGCCGTGCGTGTTCATCTCGTCCACGCGCGGGTCGAGGTTCGCGTCCACGTTGACCTCGAGTCCGAAGTCCACATAGACGTCCAACTGACCCGCTCCGCTCGCGGCGGTTAGGGTCACCTGGCGCCCTCCGTTCGCCGTCCTGAATGTCAGTGCGACGTGGTCAGCCGCAACCTCGGGTGTCGCCCGCGGCAACGGCAGGCTGACCGGGTTCTTGCCGACCGGACCTCCCTGCATCGTCAGCTGCCAGGACGGCCCATTCGACCCCTCGATCCGCCGCAGTGCGTATTCGCGAACGGCGTTCTCGATCGTGCCGCTGCAGGACACGACAGTCAGCGCACCATGAGGCGTGCCGGCTGGACTCTGTCGCGCGTACGCCGATCTGTCGGATACTGAAGAGAGCACGGCCGCGACCGCAGCCACGCCAATTGCCGGGCGCCACCCACGCATGACCACTCCCCCGCTGTCAGATCGCGTCAACGATCTCCTGACGCTATTCAATCGCCAGACCGTGGACTTGCCGGACCGGCTGGTGCACAACGACTGCGTCTTCCGGCTGAACGGCGTGGCCTATCACGAGCACCTCGGCCGGCCGGTCAGCGATCCAATCGTGCGGCTCATCGGCTGCGGCCCTGCCGGCTATCGCTTTCTCCTGACGGCGATCCGCTACGCCGTGCGCGAACCGCAACTTGCCGTCGACGAGACACACATCGACGCGCTCGGGGACGGGACGCAGGCCGTCAGCGTCCGCGGAACACTCACCGGCACGCTGCGAGGCGAGACCACATCGTCCGCCGCCGCACTCGAGCTCACCCTGCTCGCGTCGGAAGACGGCTGGGTGCGCGAGATTGCGGTCCTCATGGGCGATGCCGATGTCGAGCGCCTGCGTCACGCACGTCAGTCGTAGGTCTGTCTCATCGTTTCGACTGTACGAAGAGCGTTCGCGCTGTCAGTTCGTCGTGACGCATGCCGACGGCTCGATCCAGCCGGGCAACGATCTCCGGCAGCGCAAGGTGAACGCGCCATTCGTCCTCGCGCACGCCAAGAGCAGTCCAGCGGTCACGCCATTCGCTCCACCACGGCGCAACACCCCGCGCCACGGGTTCGACGACGAGAATGGTGTCGCCCAGGCTGGCCCGTTCCTCCAGCCGCTCGCTCAATCGTGAGCGGGCCTCGCTCTGGAGCTCGTTGGCCGTGAATGCCGCCACGATAGCGAGCCGCCGGCGCGGCCATGGTGCCGCGAGCGCGTCGCCTCTGCGGGCGCGTCCTGGCACTCCCAGCGAGTGCCAGGTCCAGTGCGCCTCCGCAACTGCCCAGTCGCTGCGATCGACCCCCATAATCTGAGTCGCTGCTCCGCTCGCCAACGACCAGGCCGCACCGGCAACGCCTGTTCCGCAGCCCACGTCGAAGATGGCAACGTCCCGAGCCAATTCGCCGCCAATCGCGCCGAGGATATGACGGAGCAGGATGAAGTGCATCGGGCCGTAGTAGAGCGCGAACGCGGCGCGCTTGCCCGCGCCGTCGAGCGCCGAACCGCCGGCAATGCGCCCCCTCCGCTCCACGTAGCACGACGACAGCGCCCGAAGGGCGCGGCCGACCTCGGCGAACGTCAAATCCGCCAGATGACGCCGCTCCAGCGCTTCGAGCCAGGCGGCGACGCGGTCACTCTCGTTCATCACAAACGAGTGTACTTCGCTCAATGGTTCGACAGGTTCAGAGGGTTCAAGAGGTTCAAAGGGTTCAAGAGGTTCAAAAGGTTCAGCAGGTTCAAAGGGTTCAAAGGGTTCGCGCAGGTTCAAAGGGTTCAAACGTGAAAGCGCGCCGCGGTACACTGCTTTTGTGCGCGCGCTTATCGTCGAGGACGATGCGACCATTGCCGACTTCGTGGCGAAGGGTCTGCGTGAGGCTGGCTTCGCAGTCGAAGTGGCCTCAGACGGTGAGTCAGGCTTGCGTCAGGCGATCGGTGACGCATACGACGTGGCCATCGTGGACGTCATGCTGCCGCGCCTCGACGGCCTCGCGCTCATCGACGGAATGCGGATGCGAGGCGTCCGCACCCCGGTCCTCATCCTCAGCGCCAAACGATCCGTGGACGATCGCGTCCGTGGACTCCAGGCGGGCGGCGACGACTACCTGACGAAGCCCTTTGCGTTCGCGGAACTGATCGCGCGCGTCCAGGCACTCGTGCGCCGCGCGACCGGCACGGCCGAACCGACGCGCCTCACCGTCGGCGACCTCTCGATGGATCTGCTGACGCGGCGCGTCACGCGAAGCGGCCAGGCGCTGGAGCTCCGCCCCAGAGAATTTGCGCTGCTCGAATACCTGATGCGCCACGCTGGAAAAGTCGTCGGCAAGACGATGATCCTGTCGCACGTGTGGGGCTACAGCTTCGATCCCAACACCAACGTCGTGGACGTCCTCGTCTCGCGTTTACGCGACAAAATCGATCGCAGCTTCGAGAAGAAGCTGCTCCACACGGTTCGAGGCGTCGGATACGTGCTGCGAGACGAGGCGTCGTGACGTGATCAAGGGCACCATCGGGATCCGCCTCGCGTTCTGGTATGCGGGGATGTTCATCGGCAGCGTGATCATCCTCGTGCTCCTCACGTACGCGCTGCTGGCGTCGTCGCTGCGCCAGCGGGACCAGCAGCTGGTGGAGTCCACCGTGCGCGACTACGCATCGCGCTACGAAGTCGGCGGGCTGCCGGCGTTGGTGCGCGCCGTGGAGCTGGAGCAGCGCGGCGGACAGCGCGAGCGGCTGTTCGTGCGCGTACTCGGCCGCGGCCAGGAGGCGCTGTTCATGACAATGCCTCCCGGCTGGGGGCAGTTCGATGTCGATGCCCTGCCCGAAGATCCTCGCGGACTGTCGGAAGCGCCGGCGATGGATCGGTCCGCCGTGCTCGAAGTCGCGTCCGCACGGCTCTACGACGGGACGGTCATCCAGGTCGGAAAGAGCTCCGAAGCACGGGAGGAGTTGCTGTCGCGGTTCAGGACGATTGTGATGCTGGTGACCGGCGCGGTAATCCTCGTGGGCCTTGCCGGCGGCCTCGTGTTCACGCGATCGACGCTCCAGCCCGTGACCGCACTCGCGAGTGTGGTCCGCGGCATCGTCGCTACCGGGCGGACCGATAGCCGCGTTCCCGTCAGGGAGACCG
>JBKPMA010000646.1:0-3428 GCA_046731935.1 Acidobacteriota bacterium | reverse complement strand
GCGTCATCATCTATGGCATGCTGTATCACCTCTATTGAGCGCCAGCCGCTCGATGCGCGTGGCGCGGTTGAGATGATCGAGTAGTGTCCGACACGCGCGCCTTCGCAACCCTGCTACGACGGCTCTCGCGGACGTATCGGTTTGGCTTCGTTCTGATCGCCGTGGTCGCGATCGGATGGATGGCCATCACCGAGTTGACGCTCGCGCACCTCCAGACGGTCGCGGCGGCGGCGGTCCCGGGACACGCGGCGCTCTTCCAGCAGGAATCCCTCGTCCTCGAACGCGTCGCGCAGATCAGCGGGTTGAGCATCCTGTTGCTGCTGGTGCTCGAAGCGACGCTCGTCTTCCGTCCTGCGCTCCAGTGGCTGCGGCGCGAGCGCGAGGTCCAGGAGCAGACACGCGAGCTGCGGGATCGCGCCCTCGATGTCGCACGCGCCGCAGAGGTCCGCCGCGCGGAAGTCGAAACCCGCTTCCGGAGCAGCTTCGATTCCGCCGCCATTGGCATGGCGCTCGTCTCGTTCAGCGGAACCCTGTCCGAGGTCAACAAGTCGCTCTGCGAGATGCTTGGATACTCCGAGCTGGTGCTGAATGGCATGCACCTGACGCAGATCACGCATCCCGACGATGTGGTGCGCGTGCTGGAGGCGCTGGGCGACCTCAGCGCCGGCCGCAGCCGCGACTGCCGTCTGGAGCATCGCTACACACGCCGGGACGGCCAGGTCGTCTGGGCGCTTGTGGCGATCGCGCGGGTGCCCGACGCGAATGGCAAGCCGCAGTACGCGGTGGTGCAGGCCGAAGACATCTCGGCCCGCAAGCGCGCCGAGGAAAATGCCGCGCACTACGCGTCGGAGCTCCGGCAGCTGGCGCTCACCGACGACCTGACGCGCGTCCACAACCGGCGGGGTTTCCGCGTCCTGGCGGATCAGGCGTGCCTGGCGCAACAGCGCAGCCAGGAACCGATGATGCTCGTGGCCGTAGACCTCGACCGACTGAAATTCATCAACGATCGCTTCGGGCATGCCGCCGGCGACCGCGCGCTCATCATCGTCGCGACCGCACTGGTCTCGACCTTCCGCACGTCCGACATCATCGGCCGCATGGGGGGAGATGAGTTCGTCTGTCTGCTGCCAAACGCCGCCGACATGAGCGAAGCGCAGGTGAAGACCCGCCTCGAGGCCAGGCTGGCGCAGCTGTCAGGGGATCTGCAGGAAGAATTTCCCGTCACCGCGGCGATTGGCCTCGCCACCGCCGCACCGATGGTCACCGTGGATCTGGACGCTCTCATCCGCGAAGCCGACCGGGCTCTTTACGCCGCCAAGCACGCGCGCATCGAAGACGACCTCGTGACGCCGCCCGTCGGTCAGCCGAATCGACTGCGCTAGGCGCTGCCCCAGCTCGACAAACTCCGTGCTGGCTGCCTCGCGTGATTGCTGCGGGCACTGCTATCCGAGGTGAATCCGACCTCCTCGTCGCAGGCAGTGGCGTTGGGCAGGCGAGCCGGCCGCTGTGCAAGGCGGCACAGACGACAGCGCCCGATCCTGCGATGATCCGGGTACACCCACACAGGAGGTGTTCATGCCCCGTCTTTGTGCCATCGTCCTCGTGTCGCTGCTCGCCCTGGATGCTCGCATCTCGATGGCGCAGGATCTTTCGCGTTATCGCGATTACGCGCTTGGGAGCAGCGTGACGGCAATCGTGACTGCCAGCGCTGCCCGCGCGACCGACGTAAAGTCGCTGCACGAGCGACCTGCCCTCATTCAGGAGCTCGACTGGCACGCGTTGTATCTCGCTACCCGTGACCGCGTCGATTCCGTCGACAGGGTTCTGTTCAACTTCTACAACGACAAGCTTTATCAGATCGTCGTCACCTACGACCGCGACCGGATGGCCGGGTTGACCGACGCCGACGTGGTCGCCGCCGTCTCCTCGACCTACGGCACGCCCGAAGTTGCGGTACGCGCGGCGGGTGCAAAAAAAGACGACCCATTCGCTCCGTCCATCATGGTTGCGCAATGGAGCGATGCGGCATCTCAGCTGACGCTGACGCGCGATGTTTATTCGCGGCAGTTCCAGTTGGTGCTGGTAGGGAAGGCGCTCGCCGAACAGGCGCGCCTGGCGATCAAGGACTCCGTGCGGCTCGATCGACAGGATGCCCCGGGGCTCGAGCGCGAGCAGGCCGCGGAGGACGCGCTCAAGGTCGAGAAAGCCCGCCTCGCAAATCGCGCCGCGTTCCGGCCGTGACCCACTTACCGGCGGCCTCACCGGCCGTTCTCAGTGGATAGTCTCGGCTGCCTGAAGGCCGACGGGGACGGAAGGATTTAGGGAATCTGACGATCGTGCATAGGCGGCGAAGGTTTCGAGCCGCTCTCCCGTCCAGGTCTGACCGCAGCGTACGCAGGCCCAGTAACCACCCGCCTGAAGCGCGTCAAACGAGAGCGGGCCTGGTGTGTGGCAGAGCGGGCATGTGGGCGGCGGAGCCTCAACCGGCGGGACGGTCTGTACTGGTGTCATGGCATTCGATGATCGCGTGTGCGATATCTGCTGTCTGTCCCGTTGTGTACACCCCCCAGGACGCGTGCGGCCTCAGCATCAGACGTGTCGGCCGCATAGCACGGCATTCACGATGCGAACAGGAACCAATGTCGCCTCATTCCAACCCCCCGGAACCCCCAGAACCGCCGCCGCGTCAGGACGTGGCTGAAGACGCTCAGCGTCGGAAGACTGAGACCGAAATCGTTGAAGCCGAGCAGTTCAGACGTGTCGCCGAGGAAGCGCGGGAGTTGCGCGACCAGCAGCGCGAAGCGCTCGAGCGGATTCGCCAGGAACGGGAGCGCCTCCGCGAATCCGGCGAGGCGATGCGCATTGCCAGTGAGGACGCTCGGATCGCGGCAGACGCCGCGCGTCACGCCGCCATGGATGCGGTCCATGCCACAGCCGACGCGCTCCAGGTCACGCTCGAGAACATGAAAAGCGTCGAGGAGATGCGGCGGGTCTTGCGGGAGTTTCGGGACGGCGATCCACCCGAATCCAACTAGCCCCCGACGTCGTGCCGCCCGTCGGTCAGCCGAATGGTCTGCGCTAGCTCGTCGCCCTCAGGCCCTCGGACCCTCAGGCCCTCCGTTAATAGAGCAGGTACTTCGCCCTCAGCTCTCGCCACTTCCCTTCGTCCTTCGCCCACGATTGCGCGATGTCGGCCGGGTCGTCGCCCGCCCGCAGCCGCTCGATCAGCGACCGCGACCCTAAAAGGCGCCACGTCTCACCCGGATCGAATTGATCGGGATTGAGCCGGATGAGCGCAGCGGCGATCTCGATCCCGACGCGCACCGGCAGCAGCGCGTCACGGTCGGTCACGATCATGTACACGCCGTGACACGCCGTGTTGGCGAATTTGTTCGAGCTCGGAGTGAAGGAAACGGGATAGAACCGGA
>JBKPMA010000645.1:0-6248 GCA_046731935.1 Acidobacteriota bacterium | reverse complement strand
CCGCTGCCTCCGCCGCCGCAAGCTCGCTCTTCAGACGCTGCACTTCGGGGTGCTTTTCCGTGTACATCGACGATGCATCGTCGAGTTCCTTGTGGAGCGCGGCAATTCGCAGCTGAGCAGCGGATACGGTGCCGACCGCAGTGCCACCGTCGGGACCGCCCCCGCCTTTCATCGCTTCGATCTGCCGTTCGATCATCGCCAGGCGATCCTCGTCGCTTCTGAGCGACATCGAGGTGTTCTCCTGCTGCTGGCGAAGTCCGCCCACCATCTGCAGGTTGCCCTGGGTCTGTTCCGGCAGCCGGCCCATGTAGGTTTCCTTCATCTGGCGGAGCCGTTCCTCGATCGACTTCAGCCGATCGCGGCTCTGGCCCAGCTGGGCTGCCAGGAAGTCAGAGGTGTGCTCGGCGCGGGTTTCCCGCATCTTGGAGTGCTGGTCCACGAACGCCGTCGCCATGCGGTTCGCGATCCGCTGCGCCTCTCCGGCTGTACCGGCGGCATAGGTCACGAGGAACGTATCGGGGCCGGACCGGTTGGTCGACGCCAGCGGCTTTGGCAGCGTGACCGTGGTGCGATCACGCATGGCCGCAATGGCCGCATCCATGACAGGGCCTGGCTCCAGCCCTTCTTCGCGCGCGACGCGTTCGAGTACAGCGCGGCTGAGCAGCTCCTGCGAGATGGCGCGGACCCGGTCCTCCTGGTCGCCTACCGCTGGCTTCACGATGTCGGCCGTCATGGTCGGCGACGTCGCGACGAGCGTGGTAGACGCGCGGTACTCGCGCGGCAGCACGTTGACGAGGACGGCGCCCGCAATCACGCCCAACACGATCGGCACGGCGAGCCACAGGCGCCGCCGCTTCAACACGGCGAGGTAGTCGAGTAGGTGTACGCTTCGCTCTTCCATCAGTGGATCCTCGTGCGCGTCGCGGCGGCGACTTGAATGCCGACGCGCGTGCGATCGATACGGCCGCCTGGTAATACGGTGTTCTGGAACACGCCGACGTAGTAGCCCTCGATCCGTATCCAGCGGTTCGCGGCATACGACACGTTGGTTCGTACCCAGCTGGAACGTACGGACGGGCCGGTTCCGCTGAGCGGGTCGGCTTGCAGCACCGCCATGCTCGCGCGCCACTCGATCCGGCGCGAGAGCTGCCCCTCGATGCCGGCCTGAAATTCCTGGTTCGAGAACCGTCCGCCGAACCCGAACGATGGAATGAACGAGCGCCGATAGCCGACGTGCCAGGCGAGTTGTGCCCCTGCGCGGTTCAGATTGATACGGAACGTCGGCGCGCTCTGACCCGGATCGCCCGCCACTGTGGCGAGCCAGGCGTAGCCGAGGCCGCCGTTGACGCTGAAGCGCTCATCGAGCCGCCAGTCGACCGTGCCTACGGCCGTCTGCACGTCGAAGTCGCGCGCGTTCTCCACGACCGCGTGCCGCGCCTCGTATTCGCTGCCGACGGTCCATCGCGCGTTGAGGACGTGATCCAGGTTGATGATGGCGCCGTGCGAATGGCCGCCCCGCTCCAGATTGGCGACCGGCGACGGCACGCCGGAGTCGTCGTATTTCAACCACTCGAGGGTGTACAGACCGCTGAGCGTGTCATGCCTGCTCAGACGGGCCTCGAGGCCGCCGCGATAGTCGTCCATCGTCACGCCCTGACGGCGGAAGATCACACCGGGAACGTCGATGGCGTCGGTCGAGGGCGCCCGAGAGAGGCTGTTCCTCGACACGAAGACGAGGCGGCGCGTGAGCGACTGTCTGAAGCTCGTGGCGAGCCGCTGATCGTAGGCGTTCAACTGATTCAGCTCTTGATAGAGCTCGTACGAGCCGATGTAATTCAGG
This sequence comes from Acidobacteriota bacterium, assembly GCA_046731935.1. GTDB lineage: Bacteria > Acidobacteriota > Vicinamibacteria > Vicinamibacterales > JAENWD01 > CAVUPP01. The sequence continues at coordinate 4,408 of JBKPMA010000645.1, read as the reverse complement.
TTGAAGCTCGTCGAGCGCCCTCGGTACCCAAGGGCGCCTCGTGGTGTGATGACCGTGAGGAAGTCTGAAGAGTTCTGATTGGCGACTTCCGTGGAGAGCGTCACGTTGTTGTCCCACACCTGGGCCACTGCGACGCCGGGCGTGAACACCCATCCCGGGGGAGGCGGCGGAAGCTGCGGCGAGCCGCCCTGTGCCTCGGCGCGGCCAGTGAGCAGGATGCAGCACGCGACCAGCGACAGCGATCGCAGGAGCACACTACCGCCGAGGCGGTACAGACGACGCGTGGAGCGTGTAAGAGTCGCCACGGCCGTCAGGGCACGACGACCATGTCGCCGGGCGACAGGAAGAGGGGCGGCTGCTCGCCCTTGATCGCAGCGTTGTAGTCGAACTTGATCGTCTCGACCGCGTTCGAACCCTTCGCCTTCCGCAGAATGCGGATCTTCTTGGTGTTCGCGAACTCGCGGAAACCGCCGGCCATCGCAAGCGCCTGCAGCACCGTCATCGGTCCTTTCATCGGGACCGAACCGGCCTGCGTGACTTCGCCCATCACGTACACGAGCACGGGGCTGGTCTCGACGACGATGACGGTGACCACCGGATTCGAGACGTATTCCTTCAGCTGAGTCGCAACACGATCGCGGAGCTCGAGCGAGGTGAGCCCACTGGCTTCGACGTCGCCGATCAGCGGCAGCGTGACCTTGCCGTCCGGACGGATCTGCAGTGACTGCGAAAGCTGCGGGTCCTTGTAGACCTCGACGCGCAGCTTGTCGCCTGGCACGAGACGGTAGTCGGGGTTGGGTGCAACGGTCGTGTTCGCTGCCGCCTTGCCTCCGTCGGAACGCTGTGGCGCCGCGATGCCAGGAGCCGGGATCGCAACGGTGATCGCGAGGATCGCCGCGCACGCGGTGGCCTGTGACCGTGACAAATAGCTAATCATCGTGAATCGTCCCCCAGGCGATCGCGCAGCTGGGTTAATGCGCGGCCTTGCGCTGCGACATGGCGTGTCGCAGCAGTTCGTCCAGTCTGATGGCATCGGTCGGACAACTCGCCGCGCCGATGCTGATCCGCAGGGTTGAGGCCGTGGCAAAGCGCTCGAGGGGTCCGTCGAGACGCTCCAGCACGTGACCGACACGATCGCCGGCGGTGCTTTCGAGCATCAGCGACAACATGCCGTCGGTCGTGTAGCCGACCAGATCGGTCTCCCGCACGGTGTGACGGATGAGCCGCGCCAGCTCGCTGGCATATTCGTCGATGGTGGCAGTGGCTTCGCGTGAGGAGCGCTCGAGGACAAAGATGACGAGTGTGAGGAACTCCTGCGTTCGGAGTGCATGCTTGAGCAGGTGATCGACAATGAAGCTGAAGGCATCCTGAGTTAGCAGCCCCGCCGCTTGGTCGTGAAAGCGCAACTCCGTCATAGGGCTGGCAGTATCAGATGAGGAGCAAGCCTGATGCCGGGACGGCATGTCAGGCTGAAGCGATCGCGCAACGTTCATTCACCGACCGCATCTGCAGATGCCGGGCCAGCTTCTCGCACGCAAAAACGCGCCGCTGAGTCATTCGAGAGAACGGCGCTGCTCAAAAACAGCAATTCAGTGCCTATCGTGCGTGTGCGAGCCCATCAGGCGGAACGGGTCCGGATGATGCACCCGCGCGGAGGTATGCCGACATCAATATCAACATCGGTTTCGAAGAGGCTCGTCGCAGCGGTGATGGTCGCGAGCGCGAGTGCGGGCGTCGGCGCACGCGGCGCCGGCTCGACGATTAACGTGGCTGCGGGCGGCGACCTCCAGGCCGCGCTCGATCGTGCCCGACCGGGCGACACGGTGCTGCTCGCGCCGGGCGCCACCTATACCGGCAGTTTTGTCCTGCGTGCCAAGGACCCGGGCGAGCCCATCGTAGTGCGGTCCGCCACCGACGACTCGAAGCTGCCTGGACCAGCAGAGCAGATCGGCCGCGACGCGGCAGGGCTGCTGGCCACGATTACGCCGTCCGACGGCGAGCCGGCGCTGCGGACGGCTCCAGGTGCCAAAGGATGGCGCATCGTCGCGGTCGCGTTTGTAGGCAACGGCCGTGCGCGGGATCTGATCACGCTCGGCGACGGATCGAAGGCGCAATCCGATACGCAGAACGTGCCGAGCGATCTGGTGCTCGATCGCGTCCTCGTCCTAGGGGATGCGACGGCCGGCCAGAAGCGGGGGATTGCGCTCAACAGCGCCTCGACCACCATCAAAAACAGCTATATCGGTGAGATCAAGGCCGCGGGGCAGGAATCGCAGGCGATTGCCGGATGGAACGGGCCGGGGCCGTACACGATCGAGAACAACACCCTCGAGGCCGCAGGCGTCAACGTCCTGTTCGGCGGCGCGGATCCCGCCATTCCCGATCTCGTCCCGAGCGACATCCTGATCCGCCACAACGTGATCACGAAGAATCCCGAGTGGCGCGGTACGCCATGGACGGTGAAGAATCTGCTCGAGCTGAAGAACGCACGACGGGTGCGTATCGAGGGCAATCGCCTCGAGAACTGCTGGTCAGCCGCTCAGGTCGGCTACGCGGTACTTTTCACGGTTCGCAATTCGGGAGGACACGCGCCGTGGGCGACCATCGAGCAGGTGACGTTTCGTGACAACGTGGTGCGGCACTCGGCCGGTGGCGTGAACATCCTCGGATCCGACAGCAGTCACGAGAGCCGCACCGCGTCGAATATCGCCATCGTCAACAATCTCTTCGACGACATCGACCATCATCGCTGGGGCGGTACTGGCGTCTTCCTGCAGATCGGCAACGCACCCGCCAACGTCACCGTGGATCACAACACGATCCTGCAGACCGGTAACGTGATTACGGCGTACGGCGGAAAGCGCGGAGCCCCGCTGACGATTCCCGGCTTTCGATTCACGAACAACGTGGCCAGGCACAACGCCTACGGCATCTTCGGCAGCGGTACGGGCTTCGGTAACAAGGCCATCAACGCCTACTTCACAGAGGCGGTCGTGACCCACAACGTCCTTGCGGGCGGCCCCGCCAAGCAGTATCCGGCGGGGAATTTCTTTCCGTCGCTGGCGATCCTGATGGCAGACTTCGCCAATGGTGATGGGAGCGACTACCGCCTGACAGCGCGCAGCGCGTTCCGCCGGGCGGCGAGTGATGGAAGCGACGTCGGTGCGAACTTCGACGTGCTTACGCGCGCCCAGGCGGGTCCAGATCGGTCAGCGGGTCATCCAGGCGGTGCTCTTTGATCTTGTAGAGCAGCGCCTTGTAGCTGATTCCGAGGATCTCGGCGGCTTCCTTCCGGTTCCACCGGGTCCGGTTCAGCATTTTGAGCATCAGGTCGCGTTCCGCGGCACGCGCCGCGTTCCTGCCGACGAGCTTCAGCGACGCCTGCTCGCTCGCGGCCGGTGACACCGACGGCGTGCCTGCAGGAGCCGTTGGCGTGACTGGAGCTGCCGCGGCCGGCGTCACCGCGGGCTGAGCCGGCGGCAGCGGCGGGAGAGGGACCATCGCGTGCGGGGCCATCGGTCCTTGCGAGATGCGGGCGGGCATCTCCGCCTCGCGCGAGCTCTGCCGCCGTTCGAACGCCGCAGCCCGCCGGTCGACGGTGTTCCGCTGCACTGGTGTCCAGCGCTGGAACTCGGGTCCGAGCAGGATCATCCGCTGCACGACGTTCTCGAGCTCACGCACGTTGCCCGGCCACGAGTGCTCCATGAACGCAGCGAGCGTCTCCTGCGGGATGTCGGTTTCTGGGCGGCGGTAGTGCCGGGAGTACTTTGCGAGGAAATGGCGTGCCAGCGCGGGGATCTCTTCGCGCCGGTCTCGGAGCGGGGGCAGCGTGATGCAGACCACGTTCAGACGGAAGAAGAGGTCCTCCCGGAACAGGCCCGTCGCCACGGCTTCTTCCAGCCGCCGGTTGGTGGCGGCAATCACACGGACGTCGACCCGCACGTCGCCTTGACCCCCGAGCCGCGAGAACTGGCCGTCCTGCAGCACGTGCAGCAGCTTTGCCTGAAGAGATGCTGGCATCTCGCCGATCTCGTCCAGGAAGATCGTCCCGTGGTTCGCGAACTCGAACTTGCCGGGCTTGGCCTGCAGTGCACCGCTGAACGCTCCCCGTTCGAACCCGAACATCTCGGATTCCAGCAGCTCGCCGGGCAGGGCGGCACAGTTGACCTTTACGAATGCCTTGTGGCGCCGCGACGAGAGCGCGCGCAGCGAACGTGCGACGACCTCTTTGCCCGTCCCGCTCTCACCTCTGATCAATACGGTCGCGTTGGTATCGGCAACGAGCGAGATCAGTTCTCGCACCTTGACCATGGCAGGGCTGTTGCCCAGCAGATCGCTGACAGGAGAGTCACTCTCGCGACCGTCACTCCGGTCACTCGGCGCTCGTCTGTGCTCGTCCATCGAATGC
>JBKPMA010000644.1:0-5368 GCA_046731935.1 Acidobacteriota bacterium | reverse complement strand
GCGGCAGTGGTGAGTCGGGCCTTCACGAGCGCCGTGTGGCCGACGGTCAGTCCCGAATATCCGAACCTGAACTCCATGTGCAGCAGCAGCGCCATCATCGGGACGAGGAGCCATAACGTCGGCGCGAACGAGTGTCGCAGGTAAGTGGCAGTGTGCCGCAGCACGCCGCCCTGGGCGCGAAAGAGCAGCACCAGATCGTCGTTGAACAGCCGCATCTCGAAGATCGCAGCCTGCATGGCGCGCTTTGCGGCCGTCAGGCGAGGCTGGTCACTCGTCCACTTGAACACCAGCAACACCGCGATCGCGGTGCCCAGCGCGAGGATCGCCAAGCCCAGGACCGCCGGCAGCCGATCGAACGGCGCCAGAAGGCCATCAAAGAGCGCGGTCAACACACGGTTGAGGGCGGACATATCGGACTACGGGCTACAGGCTGCAGGCTACAGGCTCCGGGTACGGACTACGGACTAGGAACTACGGACTTCGGACTTCAGGCTGCAGGCTACAGGCGCTATGAAATGTAGCCGAGCCCCTTGAGCCGCTTCTTGATCTCCTCGTCTGTACCATCGCCGCTCTCGAGGCGCTGAAGTTCCTTTTCGAGCGCGTGGGTGACGAACTCGTTCACGGAGGAGTAGCCGGCGAGATCCGACATCCGCTTCACACGCGCCAGCAGGGCTTTATCGAGCTTGATAGATGACCCGAACATGATTTCAATGCTCCTTCGCAGCCGAAGGGAATCCGTCGATGCCGAGCTCCGCCAGCAGCGCGGGGGCGAGGTCGCGCAATGTCGCCGCAGGCTTTCGAAGCGGCCGATTCGTCAGCAGGATGCCGGGGACGCTCGCGGGATCCATACAGTGATCGCCGGTCCACGCACCACGGTTGTCTACAATCATATCGGGCTCGACGCCGCCCACGGCCGATTCATCCGACGTGCGCGTACCCTTGGCATAGCCGACGATCAGATCCGGAGCGATGTCGCTGTTGGCGATCGACGAGTAGGCCTCTTCGCGTCTGAACGCGTGAGTCACCGCCTGCGCTCCCGTCGCCGGATCGATCGTGCGCACCAGCTTGTCGCCAATCTCGCGTACGAGAGCCTCGCGTTCCCGTGGATCGACAATGCCGGATGACTCGCGCCCTTTGACGTTGATGTAGAGACCGTTCAACCCTAGGCCGTACGCGCGCGTGCGCGACCAGTCGATGTCGTCGAACGTCGCCGCGGACCCGGCGCGAATGCCCGCCCGGAGAGTCAGGTACCCGTTGTCACGCAGCCAGGTGTTCACGTTGAACGTCCTCCGCCACGACGCGAACCCGTGATCCGACATGATGACGAGGAGATCGTCCGGGCCGAGGCGGTCGAGCGTCCGTCCGACGATCGCGTCCATCTCCATGTAGAGGTTTTCAACGACGGATCGATACGGCGCGTCGGTTGCGGCATTGTAGGCAGGATGCTGCGGGTCCATGGGCCGCCACATCATGTGCGAGACCTGGTCGACATCCCCGAAATAGTAGAAGAGCACGCCGTCGGTGAACTGGCCGACGACGTGTGCGTACTGCCGCTCCACTTCGTCAGCCGCCAGCCGCGCCTGTTGCAGGAACTCGCCCGACGTGAACACGCCCGCCTTGAGAGCCTTCGTGTCTTCGGGCATGCCCTGCGTGTAGAACGGTCCGGTGGCGCGAGCCAGATCGGCGGCATATCCGTCAGGCGCTGATATCGGCAGGGCCGGCGCCATCGGATCCAGATTGAGCGGACTCACGTACAAGACGAAGTCCGGATTGAGCTGCTTCAGATAGAAGCGGCACTGCGCGCGCAGCTCACCCCACGTGAGTCCGAATCTGACCGGCACCCAGCCGCTCCACTCGCCGACGCGCAGCAACCGCTCTTCGGCGCCCACGACAAGCTTCACGTACCTGCGAGACGAGTCGATGTGCGCCTCAAAGGGCAGCGTCACTTTTTCTGGCTGCTTCAGGAGCGGATTGTCGGGGCCTTCGAGCGCTGCGCGTACGACGCTGTCGGCGATGTCCAGGCGGTAGATGGCCCCGCCTGCGACAGGACCCGCGGTGGCGAATGGATCCGACGTGTAAAGGGAGAAGGTACCGTACGTGCCGAGCAGGTCCGGCGTGCCCATCCCGCTCAACTCGCGCGTCGCCCGTCCGGACGGCGGAAAGTCAGCGGGCATCCGCACGATCGTCGTCTCGATACCCTGCGCGTCGAGGCGTTCCCAGAACGCTTCTCCCTGCCGCAGCAGCTCCACACGCCCGGACGTCAGCGGCAATTGCCATCGTCCCAACGGCACGAAGTGGCTCGGAGCCACGGTCCTCGTCGTCGAGAGATACGGCGTCATCGTCTTCGGGTCGCGGTGGATGAAGTCGAAGATCTGGTGTCCGCCCGGGTCGAGTCCGGTGATGAACGACGACCATGCGACCGGGCTTTGCGGGGGCGTCGTCGTCGCGAGTGACGTGAACGTGCCGTGCGCGGCAACTCTCGTGAAGTTCGGCAGCCGTCCTTGCGCCATCAGATCACGGGTCAGGCCGAAGTCGAGGCCGTCGAATCCGAGAATCACCACGCGCCGCCCGAGCGCGCGATGGTGTCGGCCGCATCCCGACACCGTGACCACGAGCGTGGCAACGGCGATGAGGGACGCCAGAAACAACCGGCGCTGCGTCATACGAGGCCAGCCAGCGGGCGCCCATCCATATAGGCCGGCGGTTCGATCCCGAACAGCTGGAGTGCGGTTGGTGCGATATCGACGAGCGCGGGATCGGTAGTCTTCGTCGAGCGGTTGCAGAAGAACACGCCGGGCACCAGCCGCGGATCGATGCAGTGATCGCCGCTCCAGGCTTTCGTGTTGTCCGCGATGACAGGTCCGCCGACGACTCCTGTGGCGCCGTCCCAGGAGATACGGTAACCGGCGTTGTAGCCAATCAGCAGATCGGGTGCATTCTCGACATATGGGCCGGCATAGAGCGACGCCGTGTCGAACGCTTCGCGAATCGCGACCGTGCTCCCGGCTGCTGTATCGAGGAGGCCGCTCAACTTCCCGATGATCTCGGCCTTGAGTGCGGCGGCCTCGGTGACAGGGTCTACGATGCCTTGTGCTTCACGGCCGCTGAGATTCAGATACATGCCGGTCAGGCCGATCGCGTACGCGCGTGTTTTCGACCAATCGACGTCGCGCAGCCACTCCGCGCCGCTGTCGGCGCCGGGCTTGAGTGCGAGATAGCCCTCCTGCTGCAGCCACGCGTTGAGGTTCACTCCGCGACGGAACGAGTTGAATCCGTGGTCGGACACCACCATCAGGATGTCGTCGTCACCGACCTTGTCCATCTCGCGCCCGACCAGCGCATCGTTGTGGCGGTATAGATCGAGGATCGCGTCCTCGTGACCCTTGGCGGCCGCCGGCCGCGCCGGATGCGCCGGATCGACATATCGCCAGAACATGTGCTGGATGCGGTCGGTCGCATCGAACACGCAGACAAGCGTGCCCGTTCTGAGACGATCCAGCGCGGCGAAGAACATGTCCTGGCGCTCGCGATCGATGTCGTAGGTCTGCTGCAGGAAGATCCGTTCGTCGGTCACCCCTTCGTTCAACGCCCAGGTATCTTCGGCGAGCCCCAGCGTGGCATACGGGCCGATTCGCTTCGCCAGATACATCGAGTAGTACGACGGATGTGACACCGGCATCGCCGGCTTTTCCGGATCGAGGTTGATCGGCGACAGGTACAGCGAGAAATGGTCGTCCATCTCGAGCACCAGCATGCGCGTGAGGCCAGACACGTTGATGCCCGGTGCAGCCGGAAAACGCAGCGTGACCCAGTCGCTCAGCTGCCCGGGCCGGAGCGTGAGTCGTACACCGCCGGCGTTGACTTCGGCGACGCCACGGGATCGATCCACATCAATTCGGAGGGTCACGCGCAGCGCGCCGCCCTTCGCGTCGAACGGATTCTCCGGGCCCTCGACCGACGTGTCGATGCGATTACCGGTGACAGTCACCGCGAGGCGCGTGCCGCCTTCCTTGAATCGCTCGCCGGCCGGACGCGTGGTGTACAGCAGGAACGTGCCCTGCGTACCCAGCAGATCCGGTACCGACATCGCACTCAACTCGGCGCCGTAGAACCGATCCGGTGGAAAGGTGATCGGGACGCGCAGGATCGTGCTCCAGATGCGGTGCTCGCCGAGCACCACCCAGAACGGCTTCGACTTGCGCAGCAACCGCAGTTCAGGGCGCTCCAGCGGGATCCGAAACCGTCCGATCCGGAAGAAGCGTGTGACGCTTCCGAGATACGCCCCCGTCAGCTGAGGAAGGTACGTGCGCCGGTCGCGTTCGATGAAGTCGAAGATGTTGTGCCGCCCCGGCTGCGTGCCGGTGCTGAAGGATGACCACGCCACGGGCGAAACCGACGGGAACGTCGTCTTCAGGCGTCGATACGAGCCTGTCTCGGACAACTTCTTGAAGTTCGGCAGCAGCCCCTGCGCCATGAAGCGGTCGGTGAGCACCGGATCCTGTCCATCGAGCCCCACAATCACGAGTCGGCGGATCTTTGCCTGCGGCGGACGGCCGTTGCGCACTCGTCGCCACAGGAGCCGGAAGGGCCAGAACAGCACTGACGCGAGCGCTGCCAGCGTCGTCGTGAAGATGACGAGAAACGAGGAGAGCAGTGCGAAGCCGGCACCGGGTCCGACATACGCCTGGGCGGGTGGCGGGCAAGCGAGAACGAAAACCGCCAGAATGCCGACGACGAGGCCGACCCGTCTGAGCCGATGCGGGTGACGGTGGGGCGACGAATCCGAAGACGAATACGAGAACGTCAACGACGAGTTAACCCCCGTCGATTCGGCCAGTCAGGAGCGAGACGATCCGTTCGACGCACTCCTCGACGGTCAGCGTTGACGTGTCGAGCGACAGGTCGGGCGTCGCAGGCACATCGTACGGTGCACTCACGCCGGGATAGTCCGGCAATTCGCCGGCTTCCGCTCTGGCATACGCACCGGTCTGCTCCCGCACCTTCAGGATGTCGATCGGTGCGGTCAACGCGATCTCGATGAAGCGTCCTTCGCCGACGGCTTGCCGGGCGCGCTGGCGCACGGCGGCGCTCGGAGCCACGAACGCACACAAGCAGATCAGCCCCGCTTCGTTCATATAGCGGGCAACATCGGCGCCCCGCCGAAGGTTCTCGGAGCGTTCAGCCGCCGTGAAGCCGAGGCCCTTGCTGATAGTCTGCCGCAGCTCGAGTCCGTCGAGAACCGTGACCGCCCGGCCCATTTCGAACAGCCGCCGCTCGACCGCGTATGCGAGGGTCGTCTTGCCCGAGCCCGGGAGCCCGGTCAGCAAGACGGTAAGTGCCGGATGCCCGAACCTGGCCTCGCGCTCCG
>JBKPMA010000643.1:0-13836 GCA_046731935.1 Acidobacteriota bacterium | reverse complement strand
CCTGACAGCTTGGACCGTACGAACCAGGGTGCGCCGGGCCCGATGTGGCATTCCACGCACTTGACTCGGGCGTGCGGCCCCGCCAGGTAGGACGTGAACTCCGGCTTCATGACTTCGTGACAGACCTGACCGCAGAAGCTGACCGAATCCATGTACTCCACGCCCTTGAACGACGCGAGTCCGACGATGAGCACGTTCACGATGGTGAGGACGACCACCGTCGCCACCGTACGGCGCACGTGTCCGTCATTCAAGTCGAGCACGGGCCAGCCGGGTGCGCGTCTGATCCCGCGCTGCTCGCGGCGGCGCTCACGCCACATACCGAGCGGAATGAGGAGCAGGCCGAGCACGAACAGCCCGGGCATGAGCAGGAAGAACACCATCCCGATGTACGGGTTGGTGTGCGCCGCGAACAGCTCCAGCGCATAGACGAAGAGGAAAAGGACCGCACTCAGCGTCACCAGCACGGCGCCAGCAAACGACAACGGATTACGGGCGCGCCTGGGAATGGCGATCATCATGGGTTCCTCGTTCCCTGCTCGTGGCATGCGGGAGGAGCGTCGGCTCGGCGGTGGACAGCGCCGCCAATCACGAGCAGGTTACCAGAAGCGCGAGGAACCAGGATCGGGGACGGGACGCCTTCCACTTCCGGCCATACGCCGGCGCCACTTCGATGGCAAAGAGTGAAACGCATCCCGACCCGAGGCAGGGGGGCTACTTCTTCAGCGTCTGCAGGTAGCCGACCAGCGCCGCCAGATCGGCGGGCGGCAAGTTTGGATATGCCTTCATCGGCGGCTTCCGCTCTGCATTACTCTTGGCTGCCATCTCTTTGGGATTGGTGATCCAGGCCTTGATGTCGTCGGCTGACAGCTTGCTGCCGACGTCATCGAGCGAACCTTTCGGATTCCCCTTGCCGGCGATCGAATGGCAGAGCGCACATTTCTGCTCGCCGTAGACCGCGATGCCGCGGGCGTTGTCTTGCGCCGACGCCCACCCCGCCGACAGCACAATCGCGACTGCGACTGCGCTTGCCATCATTCCCAACCTGACCGCCATTGCCTGACCTCCCGATGGATCGTGGACCGCCGTCCGACCCGCGCTCCCCCACATCAGAAGAAGTAACGCAGCCGGACGTAAACGGTGTTGCCGGTGTAGGGCCGGTAGACGTACCGCAGCAGACTCAGAAACTGGGCTGATGTTCCTGCCTGATTCGGCGGATTGAGCACCGGCCCGTCCACCGTCGTCGCCGGCGACGGCTTCACGGTTGGCGTGCCGCCGCTGCAGACGATGCCGCAGTCGTTCCAGCCCCAGTCGCTGATCTGATAGTCCTCATAATACCAGCCGAAGCCGGCACCCAGCCGTTTCGTCATGCGGTAGTTCACGTCCACGTTCGAGCGCGTCGTCGTCTGGCTCGAGCCAGGGAGTTGCAGCAAGGGCACCGTCGTGAAGATGGTCTGGTCGGGCCGGAGGCCGTAGGTGATGTCGTTGGCGCCGTCCATCCAGTCGAACGAGTAGCGCACGGTAGCTCTGGGAATCAGCTTCGGCAGGTCCACGTATGCGTAGATGGTGTCGACGTCGTCCTTGTAGTCGGTCGTCCAGTCGCGCGTGGGATCCTGCTCCTGTGCGCCTGGGTTCGCCTGCCGTGATTTCTGCAGGGTCTTGTATTTGTCCTTGCCGTAGTTGACGCCAAACGCCACTGCCTGTACCGGTGTGAGATTGACGCCGATGGAATAGAAATCTCCATCCGTGCTCAGGAGCCCGAACTCGCTCTGCGGACGGTCCTCTCGGAAGATCCCCACCTGCGCGTCGACAGAGATGCGGTCGTTCGGCGTGAAGGTCGCCAGGAACGTGCCGCGTTTGCGGTTGCGATCCGAGATGTCGAACTGGCGAGCTTCGGCGAAGCCTTCGTTCTCGGCGTCGAAGACTTCTTCCTCGAGTCCGGTGCCGGTCCGCTTGGCGTAGTCGTATTGCACGCGCAGTGTCGCGAACTGCCAGCCCGTCGTATCGAGGGCCACTTTGAAGATGTTGTCGGTCGTGTTCTCGAATTGCCGGAACGTACGGCGATCGCCCTCGCGGCTGTAGCCCACGCGGACGGCGGTGAACGGCGCCACACGATACGAAAGATCCGCGTCGGTGTACTGCCGTTTGTACGAAAAGGCCTCGGTCCCCATCGCGTCGGACGCGAACGGTTCGATGACCTGATCGAATCGCACGTAGTTGACGACGCCGAAGTGAGGCGTCTTGTTGTCGTAATCGTAGAGCTTGTACCGGACGTTCATCCAGAGCCGATCCGTCGGACGCGCGGAGATGCCGACGAGCGCGGTCGTGATGTCGGCCTTCGCCTCGGCATTCGTCCGGTCGAGAGGAATGACCGGTATCGACGTGTTGATCGTGAACGGCAGCAGCGCATCGTTCTGATCCCACGTCGAGAACCCGAGATTGCCGTAGACGCGCCCGTGCCACGGCAGCGCATACGTGGCGGTGCCTGACCACATGCTGGTGGAACTGTCGGGCCAGAGATCCTGCCTGCCCTGCGATGTGCCGTCGCCCGCGGTGTAGGCGGAGCCGTAGGTGGTGTCCGTGACGCGAAGTGGGTTGTCCCATGTCAGGGTTCCGACGTTGTTATGGAACCACGACCCGTCCCACCCCGCCTTCACCATTCCCTTCTCGTTCGAGAACTGGAGCGCAGCACCGAAGTCGGTCGACCGCGTGTCGACCGGCGCAGGGAGCTCGACGGCACCGGAAAACCCGTACGACGCGCTCCACGGCTGAAGGCCCGTTTTCGTCGTGTTCTGGAAATGCAGCAACAGCGCCGTGTGCGGAACGATCCCGATGGTGGCGTCGAGCAGTGCGACGTCCCGTCGCGTCCTGATGTCGAGCGACTGGGCAGCGGGACCGACGAGGTTGTACACCAGTGTCTGCCGCAGCACTGATTGCTGCGACGTGCATGGCTTGGTGGCCGGGTCAGGACAGATGGCCTGCACCTGGGCCTGCGCCGCATCGTCGAGCCGGTACTCTGACGAACCGACGCCCGTGTACGGCGTCGCATTGAACAGGCCGTACTGATCCCGTTCACCACTGACGCCGTAGGTCAGCGGGATCTGGTCCCACATGAACGTGATCTTGGCGCGATCGTACTTCCAGAACTGCGCCCGGTATCGCTGATCGCGGTACCCCACATGCCTCGCGGACGAGTTGAACTGCCACGCGTCGGTCGTGCGGTGATACACGAACGCATCGAGCAGGCCGCCGGTGCGCAGATCCTTGTAGCGTTCGTACCGGCCTTCGTCTCCCTTCGTGGTCGTGAACTGTCCGCCGAAATCGACGGACCCGGCTGCCGGCTGTTCGCCGGCGGCCTTCTCGTCCTGTGCGTGTGCGAGCCCGGCCGGAACCAGGAGCATCGCAAGGAGCAGGGTCGTGGCTCTGTTGCGCATCTCAGGCTCCCATTACCGCGCGAACGCGTTGCCAGACGGATGGTTGGACCCGTGAATCTGCTGATGGCAGTTCGTGCAGCTGCGCGTGATCAAGCGGTTGCTGCGCTGGGCCAACGCCGTCCCGTCATAGATGGTGGAAGGATGCCGCGTGCCGATGTGGCAGCGCTGGCACAGCATCGGCTCGCGGGCAACCAGCATGCGGTCGTTGTTGGATCCGTGTGGATCGTGGCACGTCGTGCACGACTCGCGGCCGGCTGCGTGTTCCCACAGGAACGGCCCGCGCTTCTCCGCATGACAGCTCACACAGGCTTCGTTGACGTAGTTGCCCACACGGAGCTGCTTGACGTTGGTGGATCCGTGCGGGTTGTGGCAGGTCGTGCAGTCCATCTTGCCCTCACGAACGGGCATGTGGCCCGATCGCAGCTGCTTGTCCACCTGCGGCTTGTGGCACCGCGCGCACACCTCGACGACGGATGCTTTGACCAGCTGTCCTTTCTCGGACACCGGGGTATGCACCGAATGACAGGTGGTGCAGCCCAGGCTCCGTGCGGAATGCGCACTGCCCGGCCACATCGCATGCTCGGAGTCGCTGTGGCACTTGAGACAGGTCTCGCTGACGACCGAGGCCGGGATCTTGTTGAAATTCTGCACATGCCCGTGCTCGGGATCGTCCACGTGCGCCTGACCCGGACCATGGCACGTCTCGCAGCCCTGCTTCGACGCCGGCGATCCGGGGATCTTGGGATTGCCATGTGGCGTGCTATGCAGACTCTGCGTGTCGTGACACGTAAGACAGGTGTCGGCGCCGACGTATCCACCCTGGCCGGCCGCGGACGCCGCCGGGGCGGGTGCGGAGAATGGTGTGGCAGGCGCCTGGGATGCAGATGGCGCCTGCGGATCGCGTCCAGCAGCGAGCACAGGCGGACCGGCCACCACGATGAGCCCACACCCAAGTGCACAAGCGATGAGAAATGCCGTAAGAAGCTGTTTCGAGAGAGCTACCGCGTTCGGGCGCACACGAGGCTCCTTCCGCGTATGAAGCCGCCCTTGGTACAGACGCCGAGCGGCAAGCGAGGTCGATGAGAGGCCGGGGTGTTCATGACAGCCGCGCCTCTACCAGGCGTTCGGCATCGGCGGGCACCGGAAGTCCCGCCGCGGCAAACAGCGACGGGCCGTGTCTCGTAATGCGATCAGCCAGCGTCGTCCGTTTGATTCTGAGCAGCGCCGCCGCGCGCGATTTGTTTCCGTTCGAGGCGCGCAGCGCCCACGCGATCAATTGCGCCTCGACTTCGCGCAGCCGATCGTCGAGCGAGACCGACAGCGGCTCGGCGAGCTCCGCGCCGTGTGCCGGAACGGAGGCTGCGTCGGGCTGATCGTCGAGGACGATTTCGGGAGCCAGACAACCCACGCGCACGGTTCCGCACATGCAGGTGTCCACCATGCGCTCACAGGTGTTCTCGAGCTCACGGACGTTGCCCGGCCAGCGATAGCGGACGAGCGCTCCTTCGATCTGAGCCGGTACGACGGGCGCCGGCTGTCCTTTGCGTTCGGCGGCGGCGTTCAGGAAGTGGCGCGCCAGCGGCAGGATGTCTTGGGGGCGCTCACGCAGCGCCGGAACGACAATCGTCACCACGCTCAACTGCAGCTGCAGGTCCTGATCGAAGCGTCCATCCGCAACCAGTCGATCGAGATCGTGGCGGCTGGTCGCAATGATGTGCGCGCCCCACGTCGACGAAGCCGATGATGCGGCCGTTGACATGACGCGCCGATCGCGCAGCGAGCGGGCCAACCCTGCCTGAACGTCGAGAGGCAGGTGGTCGATGCCATCGAGCAGCAGTGTGCCGCCGGAAGCCAGAGCGAAGAGGTCCCGGCTCTGTGGAGCACCTCCGCACAGTCCGCCGCTCGACGGACCATGGCAGGCCAACTCGTGAATCAGATCCGAGGCTTCACACCGCACGGCCACGAAGGGCCCGTGCTTGAACGGGCTGGCGGCGTGAATCATGCGAGCGATCAGCTCCTTGCCGGTGCCGATCTCGCCCACGATGATCACGGGGCTGTCGGTGGTGCTCGCAAGGCGGGCCGCATCGAAGACCGCACGCATACGCGCGCTGGGTCCGCTTACGACGGTCTCGAAGGAAAATGTGTCGGCAGGGCGAGTCATACGACCTCGAGGCGGCCGAAGTCCGCGCAGGAGCGCTTGAGCGCCGCCTCGATCCCCAGCGTGAGCGTCATCGGGGCGCTCGGGCACCCCGCGCACATGCCGGTGAGGCGCACGGACGCGTTCGCGCCGTGGATAGCCACCAGTTCGATGTCTCCGCCGTCGGCGGTCAGATACGGCCGCAGACGAGCGAGCACGGCTTCAACGGAGTCGCGGGAGATCATCACGGTTTACCTGGATTGCGCCGGACGCACGAGACCGGCGCACGGTGTCATGCCGAGCAACCGTCATGCCGGACCGCACGTCGCGGAGAGACGAGATATAGGCGCGTTTTCGGGTGGGGTCGCGATGGCGACGTGGCGGGCGGGGATTATTCCTCGACGGGCATGGGGGGATTCCCCCGCTGCCTCGATCAGACCTTGAGGCTGAACTTCTCGATGCGATAGCGGATCTGGTCGCGATTGAGACCGAGCAGCGTGGCAGCGCGCGTCTGGTTACCGCCCGTTCGCGCGAGCGCCTGCACCACCAGATCGCGTTCGAGCTGTTCGAGGTCGACGCCGGCCGCCGGGAGTTCGTAACCCTGAGACACTGCCGCGCGCGGCACCAGCACCGGAAAGTACTCTGACACCAGCGTCTCGCCCTCACCCAGCAGCATGGCGCGCTCGACGGCATTCCGCAACTCGCGGATGTTCCCGGGCCACGGATACGCTTCGAGCGCCTTCACGGTCTCGGGTGCGACGCCGGTCACGGTCTTGCGGAACTCGCGGTTGAACTGGTCGACGTAGTACCGCACGAGCAGCACGATGTCGGACGGGTGCGCGCGCAACGGCGGGAGCGCAATCGGCAACACGTTCAGCCGGTAGTACAAGTCTTCCCGGAACCGTCCCTGGCGGACAGCTTCTTCCAGATTTCGATTCGTCGCGGCGACGATGCGCACATCCACGCGAATGTCCTGCGCGCCTCCAACCCGCTTGAAGGCTTTCTCTTCCAGGAAGCGCAGCAGCTTCGCCTGCAGCGCAGGCACCATCTCCCCGATCTCGTCGAGGAACACCGTGCCGCCGTCCGCCGACTCGAGGAGACCGCGCTTCTGCTGCCGCGCATCCGTGAAGGCGCCGCGCTCGTGTCCAAAGAGCTCCGACTCCAGTAGCGTCTCGGGCAGCGCCGAGCACGTGATGTTCACGAAGGGCCGCGATGCGCGCTCGCTGGTGTAGTGGATGATTTTTGCGGCGAGGTCCTTGCCGGTTCCACTCTCACCGGTGAGCAGGACGGTCGATGCCGGGCTGCCGGCCACCTTCACCAGGAGCGATTTCACCGCCTCCATCGTCGGCGAATCCCCGACGATCCGATCGATGCTCCACTCCTGCGCCTGCGTCGATCGCAGGCGCCGCACTTCGCGTCGCAGGCGCGTGGTTTCAAGGGCCTTCTGAACCAGCAGCGAAATCTCGTCGAGGTTGAAGGGCTTGTTCGCGTAGTGATACGCGCCTTGCTTCATCACTTCGACTGCGGTGTCGACGCTCGCGTACGCCGTCAGCAGGATCACCAGCGTGTCCGGATCGTCCTGCTTGATCTGCTTCAACAGCGTCAGGCCGTCGGTGTCGGGCAGCTTGAAGTCGAGCAGGACGAGATCGACCGGCTCTTTCAGGCGCTCCAGCGCTTCACGCCCGGTCGCCGCTTCGGTGACGCGATAATGCTCGGCCGTCAGCCGCTCGACGAGCGACCACCGAATCAGCGCCTCGTCATCGACGACCAGGATCGTGGGGCTGGACATTGGAGAGCCTTAGTATAGACGGGAGCGCTGTCGCTCCGCCCGCAGCGCACCCGCGCATCACTCAGCGGCCAACGGGCAGACCTGCCGGATGACTCGGAGCAGATCGTCGAGATCGAACGGCTTCAACACGACGCGCAGCGCACCGCGCCCGCTCGCCGCACGCAGCGTCTCGACGCTGCCATATGCCGTCATCACGACCATGGGACAGTCGATCCCGTGCCGGTGCGCCTCATCGATGAGAGTCAGCCCGTCGGTGTCCGGCAGCCGCAGATCCACGAGCATGGCGCCGAGGCCTTTCCCGTCGCTCAGTGCGCGCAGCGCTTCTACGCCATCGCCGGCGGTGACGACGTCATAGCCGGCGGCGGCGAGGGTCTCTGCGATGGACCATCGCAGCAACGCCTCGTCATCCACGACGAGCACGCGCGGCAGGGGAATTTTCGCCATGCGCTCGGGAAAAATCAGGTCGCGCGCGATCGGTCTGGTGTAGTCGGTTTCGACCATGCCGTACGAAGGCGCGCTAGAATGACGCGGTTCACGGTGACAGGCCAGCATCGCGGACCAGCCACGTCGCTGCTGAATCAAACTTCGCGCCATATGACGGCCTCTACACACCGTTCTCTCTCGCCTGCCGTCTGGCTCAGTGCCACGTGCATGGCGTCGGTGCTGGTCTTTGCCGCGGATCGGCTGGCGCCGCCTGGCGTCGCCATCTCGGCACTCTATCCGCTGATCGTCTTCGCCGCGCTCTGGGCCCCGGCGCCTTCCGCGGTGCTTGCCGTCGCCGCGTCAAGTACGGTGCTGGCGGCGATGGATGCCCTGCTGAGCACGGCGGCCACTCCGGATCCCGAACTGTTCATGACGGTGGCCGTGGTGGTTTCGGTGATCTGGGCGTCGGCGATCGTCGTGCGGCGCTCGATGGCTGCCGCGCGCGAGAGTGCGAGCCGTTCGTCGAAAGAGCTCGAGGACATCAAGTACGCGATCGATCAGTCCGCCATCGTGGCGACGACCGACACGCGCGGCACGATCAAATACGCGAATGACAAGTTCTGTGAGATTGCAAAGTACCCGCGGGAAGAGCTGCTCGGCCAGGACCATCGGCTGATCAACTCCGGCCATCATCCCAAAACGTTCATCCGCGATCTGTGGAGAACCATCTCAGCGGGCCGTATCTGGAAGGGTGAGCTGCGCAACCGCGCGAAGGACGGAACGATCTACTGGGTGGATACGACGATCGTGCCATTCGTCGACGAGTCGGGATCCCCGTATCAATACATGGCCATCCGATACGACATCACCGAGCGCAAGCGGACGGAGGAGCTTCTGCTGGAGCAAGCGGCGCTGACGCGCCTCGGTGAGATGGCCGCCGTCGTGGCCCACGAAGTCAAGAACCCGCTGGCGGGAATCCGCGGTGCCCTTCAAGTGATCAGCACGCGGATGCCCGAGAGCAGCCGCGATCGCGCCGTCGTCGGCGACATCATCGCGCGGCTCGATGCGCTCAACCAGATGGTCCAGGAGCTGCTGCTCTTCGCGCGGCCGAGCACGCCGAAGGTCAGACTCGTACCCGTCGGTCCGCTGATCGAAGCCACCGCGCACCTGCTGAAGCGTGATCCCCAGTTCGCGCAGGTGGACGTCGAGATCGACGGCGGCGCCGAATCGATCGGCGCCGACCCGGAGCTGTTGCAGATCGTAGTCTCGAACCTGCTGTTGAACGCCGCGCAGGCCATGACGGGCCGTGGACGGATTCGCGTCACCGCACTTCGGCGCCCGGATCACCTCGCCCTGCAGTTCCGGGACACCGGACCGGGAATGACGGGTGACGTGCGCGCGCGGATGTTCGAGCCGTTCTTCACGACCAAACACCGTGGCACGGGGCTCGGCCTCTCCACGGCGCGGCGGCTCGTGGAGCTGCACGGCGGATCTATGTCAGCGGAGTGCCCGCCAGACGGCGGGACCATCGTGACCGTGTCGCTGCCCAGCGGCGAGATCGATGCCGCGGCTCACGACGCGAGCGGATGGCCGGCCTCGGCTCCATCGTGAAGGGCACGGGCCCGCACCAGCGCCGCCTGCACGTTGTCGAGAATATTGTCGCGCCCGACATGCGCATGGAACTCCGCCTGCTCCATCAGGCGCCGCGGCTGCTCGCGGGCACCGCAGAGGAGCAGCGTGCGGCCCGATGCGTGCAGCGCGTCCGCGAGATCCTCGATCGCACGCAGCCCCGTGCCGTCGATCGCCGTCATGTTGCGCAAACGCAGGACCACGATCGGCTGGAGTCCGGCAAGCCGCTGGGTGATGCCATCGAGCTTGTCGGTGGCGCCAAACAGAAACGGACCGTGGATCCGGAAGATTGAGACGTAGTCGGGAATGTGCTTGTCCTGCAACACGTGCGCGCGGCCGTCCTCGACGTCCTCTTCGGTAATCTCGGTGACGGTCGTCGTCTGAACGACGCGCCGGATGAACAGGATGCTCGCGAGCACCATGCCGACTTCGACGGCGACAGTAAGGTCCGCGAGCACGGTCAACCCGAATGTCGCGAGCCACACCGCGATCTCTGCCCAACTCAGTTTGAGCAGCTCGGGAATTTCACGCCACTCGCCCATGTTCCACGCGACGAGCATCAGGATGGCCGCGAGAACGGCCATCGGAATGTACGAGGCGAGCGGTGCTGCCACGAGCAGGACGAGGAGCAGCGTGAGCGCGTGCACCATGCCCGCCACCGGCGTCTGCGCGCCCGAGCGGATGCTGGTGGCCGTGCGCGCGATCGCTCCGGTCGCGGGCAGGCCGCCGAAGAGCGGTGACGCGATGTTCGCGACGCCTTGCGCCACGAGCTCCACGTTGGGATTGTGCCGATCGCCGCTCATGCGATCCGCGACGACGGCCGACATCAGCGATTCGATCGCGCCGAGCATGGCGACCGTGAGTGCCGGCGAGAGGAGCCCGAGGATCAGATCCGGACGAAACGATGGCACCTCGAAGGACGGCAGTCCGGAGGGGATGCCGCCGAAGCGCGATCCGATGGTCTCGATCGGCAGGCCGAGGATGGCAACGGTCACCGTGCCTGTAATGAGCGCCACGATGGTCGGCGGTACGCGGCGTGCCACTCGCAGCGTGCCGAGCATCAGAAGAAGGGATCCGCACGCAATGCCGGTCGCTTCGACCGAGAACGAGGACGCGTGCTCGAGGAGCACACGCATCCGGCCCAGGAAGTCGCCCGGCACCGCGTCGATCCGCAGGCCGAAGAAGTCCTTCAGCTGTGTGCTCGCGATGAGCAGGGCAATGCCGTTGGTAAAGCCCACCACGACCGGGCGCGGGATGAAGCGGACCATCGAGCCGAGACCTGTGGCTCCGGCCAGCACGAGCAGCGCGCCGGCCATCATGGTGCACATGAACAAGCCGTCCACGCCGTGTTTCGCAACGATGCCCGCAACCACCACGACGAAGGCCCCGGTGGGCCCGCCGATCTGGTTCCGCGATCCGCCGAGCGCCGAGATCAGAAAGCCCGTGACAATCGCGCAGTAGACACCTGCCTGGGGACTCAGTCCGGACGAGATGGCAAACGCCATCGCCAGCGGCAGCGCCACCAGTCCGACGGTCACGCCGGCGAGCAGGTCGCGAACGAATATGCCCGCCGTGTAGTGCCGCAGGCATGTGACCGATTTTGGAAGATAACGGTCGGTATCCATGGTGGGATGGTCCGGCAACGC
This sequence comes from Acidobacteriota bacterium, assembly GCA_046731935.1. Classification (GTDB taxonomy): domain Bacteria; phylum Acidobacteriota; class Vicinamibacteria; order Vicinamibacterales; family JAENWD01; genus CAVUPP01. The sequence continues at coordinate 2,778 of JBKPMA010000643.1, read as the reverse complement.
CTCGGGCGTGGGATCGTCCTGGGGCCCACTCCCGCCCTGCCCGTAACAGGGAAATCGGTGTATTCTCTCTCATACGGAGATCGCTAGCTGATGCCAGTTCGCTTGTTTGTCGGGAACTTGTCGTACGACGCCACTGAGGCGGAACTCCGCCAGCACTTCGGCACAATCGGGCCAGTTTCCTATTGCTACCTGCCGACGGATCGCGAGACCGGGCGGCCGCGCGGATTTGCGTTCATCGAATACGCCGCCGACGCGCTTGCGCAGGAGGCGATCACTCGCCTCAACAATCAGTCGTTCCGGGGCCGACCGCTCGCAGTGAAAGAAGCGCAGCCGCGTGAAGCGCGGCCACCGGGCGCCGGTCCGACCGGCGGCCGGCCGTCGTTTGGTGGCCCGCGCCCGGGTGGTCCCGGCGGTCCCCGCCCGTCGATGGGTGGCGGACCCGCGCCGTTCGACTCCGGCGCGCCACGGCAGCGCCGAGAGTCCGTCGGGAACTTCGGTCCGGATGCGCCGCCCCGCGGGAAGAAGGGCAAGTTCAAGGCGTCGGAGCCGCGCGGCCCGAAGGGTCCCATCCGCGTGAAACCGAACGGCCGGATCTACAGCACCGACGAGTACGGCGAGGAGGAACCCGCCGAATCGGTCGACCTCGACAACTTCGCGACCCGCGCCCAGGGCGACAAGGACGAAGACGCCGGCGCCGACAACGTCGTGGCCAGCGCCGAGACCAGCACCGACGAGGACGCCAGCGAGGAATAGACGTGCGATGAAGCCGGTCCGCCGCCGGCCGCCGCGTCGCGCATACCTGCCCCAGGGCGGTTCGCCCGCCCGCTCTCTCCAATCGTGAGGCACTACGTGAGAACGTCTCTTTGGCTCGCGGCAGTACTGGCCGCGTCCGTTGCTTGTCAGAAATCGCCTGCGTCGTCGTCTGCGACGCAGACCGCCGCGACGAAACCGGGATCCACGGCGCCAGCGGCACCAGCGGCCGCGACGCCGGCAGCACCTGGACTCGCCGGTCCACCGGCGGCGCCGCCAAAGGCCAAGCCAGTGCCTGCCGTCCTGCCGCCGGTCATCGCGCACTGCAATGGTGAGGACGTCAAGAAGGACGAGCTCGAGCTCGCCGTCCACAATATGGAAATGCAGGCCGGCCGGCCGGTCCCCGCCGAACAACGCGACGAGGTGTATCGCGGGATGCTCGATCAGATGATCGGGCTCCGGCTCTTGAAGCAGGAAACGCAGCGGCGGCAGGTGACAGCCACGGATGCCGAGCTCGATCAGGCGATGAAGCAGGTGCGTTCGCAGTTTCCCAACGACGCGGCGTTCCAGGAAGCACTCAAGTCGCAGAAGATGACGATCGACGAGCTCCGCAAGGAGACGCGCTCGAATCTGTTGATCTCGAAGATGCTCGATCAGGAAATCACGCCGCAGCTCACCGTGAAGCCCAGCGAGATCAGCGCCTTCTACGAGAAGAATCCCGACAAGTTTCAGCAGCCCGAATCAATCCGCGCTAGCCACATCCTGATCGCCGTGCCGCAAGGTGCCGACGCGGCGACGCGGCAGAAGGCGCATGCGAAGGCCGAGGACGTCTTGAAGCAGGCCAAGGCCGGCGGAGACTTCGCGAAGCTGGCGGAGACGTACTCGAATGACGCCAGCAAGAGCCACGGCGGCGATCTCGGCTACTTCCCGAAGGGACAGATGGTGCCGGCGTTCGAGGCGGCTGCGTTCGCGCTGAAGCCAGGCGAACTGAGCGGCGTCGTCGAATCGCCGTTCGGGTACCACATCATCAAGCTCACCGATCGCAAGCCCGCGCACACCGTGCCGTTCGGCGAAGTCTCGAGCCGGATCGAACAGTACCTGCAGCAGGAGTTGCGGTCGAAGAAGACGCGCGAGTTCGTCGACGCCCTCAAGGCGAAGGGCAAGGTCGAAGTGCTGATTTGACGTCAGCGCCTGGTCCCGTCACCGAGCAGGCGGCCGTTCGCGTGGACGTCTGGCTGGACGTGTCGTGTCTGTTCAAGACGCGATCGGAAGCCAAACGAGCGTGCGAGGGCGGCAAGGTGGACGTGAATGGCCAGGCGTCGAAGCCGCATCGCATGCTGCGCGTCGGCGATGAGCTCGTAATCAGCCGGCCGCTGGGACGAAAGCAGACCGTTGTCGTGAAAGCGCTGGCAGAGCGATCGCTGCCCAAAGCCGATGCGCGGCTGCTTTATGAGGACCGGACACCGCCGCCCTCGTCGGAAGAGATCGCCGCAAGGCGGGCCGAGCGCATCTTCCGCGCGCTGAATCCCGCTCCGCGAACGCCCAGCACGCGCGATCGCCGCGCCATCAGGAAGCTGAAGGGCCGCTAGTCGCGCCGGGGCTAGACGTCTTCGTCGTCTTCCTCTTCTTCGAGCGCCTGCTGCTCTTCCTTCTCGTCGTCGTCAGGATCGTATTGGAGCCGCCGATCGGCCTGCCGGTGCGCACCGAAGCGGATGGCGTCCTCACGCTCGCGGCGGGTTTCTTCATCGATCTCGACTTCCTCTTCCGGGATCGACAGACCCGCCTGCGCGAGCAGGACGCCGACTGCCATGCCGAGGTGGAACGCGCCCTCCTGCTGCAGCCACACTTGAGCGGCCTGGTTGTCTACCAGATCTTCGACCAGACTCTGACGGCCCGCAGGCAAGGCGTCACGAATGGCGTTCACCAGACGCTCCTGGGCGTCGAGATCCGCCGCCTCGTAGATCTCGTCGTCATGGAGAACGGCGAGCAGCTCTTCGTATTCGTCGCCGCAGAGCTCTTCCATCTCGG
>JBKPMA010000642.1:0-3685 GCA_046731935.1 Acidobacteriota bacterium | reverse complement strand
CGGCGACGTGGGAGGAGGCCGCGCGAGGGCACGACGGCTGGGTGCACACGGCGTACGAGCATTCCGACCGCGGACCTGCATCGGATCGTGCGGCGCTCGATGCGATCCTGACCGTCGCCAGGGCACGCGCAGCCCAGTCTCCCGCGCTGGTGGTGTACACGTCGGGCATCTGGGTGCTTGGTCCGGCACCGTCCCCGGTCGACGAGTCCGCGCCGGTGAATCCGACGCCACGCGTCGCCTGGCGTCCGGCACACGAGCGGCTGGTGCTCGATGCAGGCGGGGCAGCCTTGCGAACAGTGGTGATCCGGCCGGGCGTCGTGTACGGCGGATCGCGCGGCCTGGTCTCGGATCTCTTGAAGGACGGTGCGAACAGTCTCATCCGCGTCGTCGGCGACGCGACCAACCGGTGGCCGTTCGTCTACAACCGCGATCTCGCCGAACTGTACGCGCGCATCGTCGCGACTCCCACCGCATCGGGCGTCTTCCACGCGACCGATGACGCGGACCTGAGGCTGAGCGAGGTGGTGGAAGCGATCGGACGCGCGATGAAGACCACGCCCAGCGTCCGCCACATCCCGATCGACGAGGCTCGAGCAAAGATGGGGAACTACGCGGACGCGCTGGCGCTCGATCAGGTCGTGCGGTCGCCGCGCGCGAGATCGATCGGGTGGGCCCCCTCGTTGCGATCGCTGGTCGGCAACGTTCCGCGGCTGTTGGAGGAATGGCGCGCCGATCGGGAAAGTTAGCGCATGCCCGAGATACCCTTCGAGGGCGAACGATGACGCGTGCTGCCGGCACACGCTCGCTCGTGTCGCTGGACGACATCACAGCGGCCGCCTCGCGAATCGCCGGAATCGCGCGGCGAACACCTCTCCTGTCCGCGACGACGGACCCGAATCGCGCGGGCCTCTGGTTGAAGTGCGAAAACCTGCAGCTCACGGGGGCGTTCAAGATTCGAGGCGCCGCCAACATGCTGCGCCAACTCGATCGCGAGGCGCTGGCTCGCGGCGTGATCACGTATTCCTCAGGCAATCACGGTCAGGCGATGGCGTGCACGGCCCGTCTGCTCGGCGTCCCCGCGGTGGTCGTCATGCCGACGACGGCCCCTTCCGTGAAGGTCGACGGCGCGCGGTCGTACGGTGCCGAGGTCGTCTTTTCCGGGACGACGACGATCGAGCGCCGGCTGGAAGCGGAGCGGATCAGCGGCGAACGGGGCATGACGATGATCCCGCCGTTCGATCACCCGTGGGTGATTGCGGGGCAGGGCACCATCGGACTCGAGATATTGGAGGATCTGCCTGACGTCGAGGCGATCTACCTGCCCGTCGGCGGCGGAGGGCTGGTGTCAGGGGTTGCCGCGGCGGTCAAACGGCTGCAGCCGGCTGTTCGGATCATCGGTGTCGAGCCCGCTGGCGCGCCGAAGATGACACAGTCGCTCGCGGCAGGACATCCAGTGACGCTCGACAGCACGTCGAGTATCGCCGACGGGCTGCTGGCCGTGCGGCCCGCCGATATCACGTTCGCGCATGTGGCGGCGCTGGTCGATCAGGTCGTCACCGTCAGCGAAGAGGAGATTGCGGAGTCAGTGGCATGGCTTGCGTCGGAGACGCATCAGGTCGTCGAACCGAGCGGCGCCGTCGCCGTCGCCGCGGCGCGGACGCGGCATCCGCTCGAGACCGACCGCGGCCATATCGTGGCGTTGTTGAGCGGCGGCAACGTCTCGCCGGATCGTCTCTCTCAGATTCTGGCCGGGGTGCGTTGAGACACTTGAACGACCCCGGCCCCACACGCCGCCGTTGAGAAGCCTGAACGACCCGGCCCCACACTCCGCCGTTGAGACACCTGAACGACCCCGGCTCCACAACTCCATGTAGGGACGGGGTTATTCGCCCTGTCGTCCGATATACCCCGTCCTACCACTCGTCCAGCATCTTTCGGGCGAGTGCCACTCCTTCTTCGGTCGTCGTGAACGCCCCGTCCAACTGCCGTTCGTACATGGCATCGAGCAGCCGTCCGAGCCGAGGTCCTGGCTCGACACCGAGCGGCAGCAGGTGACGCCCCAGGACGAGCCGCGCCGGAGGCGCGTGTTCGACGCCGAGCATCCGCGCGCGGCCGACGAACCATCCCATCGCTGAACAATCGAAGGTGCCCGTGCGGCCCTGGCAATCGGCTTCCGCCAGCCGCGCCAGCAGCTCGAGATCGACTTTGCGGGCCAGGCGGCGAAACGCGCCGTCTCCGACTGGCGTGTTGGCTTTGTGCCACATGCCCGGTTTCAAGTGGTGCGCCACGAGCCCGAGCACCTGCAGACGCACGTCGTAGCCATCTATGGTGTGGACGTTCAAGCGATCGAGAAACGACGTGGCCGGTTCGACGCCCGCTTCCTCGTGGCCGAGCGAACGGATGCGCCCATCGGCGAATGCCGTTGTGGCAGGTTTTCCGAAGTCGTGGCACACCGCGCCGAGCATGATGGTTGCCTGGCTGGCGTGAGGCAGATCATCGATCCGCTTTCTGGCTTCGTCGATGACCATCAATGTGTGGATCCAGACATCACCCTCCGGATGCCACTCGGGCTCCTGCTCACATCCGACCAGGGCCCGCAATTCGGGCCACAGCCGATCGACAACGCCCAGCTCGAACGCAAGCCGGAAGCCGATCGACGGACGTGCCGCCTGGAGCAGGAGCTTCTCCACCTCTCCCCAGATCCGTTCGGCGGGCAGATCATCGAGCGCGATCCTGCTGCAGAGCGCGCGCGTCGTCGCGTCGGCCTCGAGCTCGAAGCGTGCGGCGAACTGCAGCGCACGCAAAACGCGCAGGCTATCGTCGCCGAAGGTGTCGGGATCGACGACCCGTAAGCAGCGTGCGTCGAGGTCGGCGCGGCCACCGACGGGATCCAGGACCTCGTCGTTCAGGGGATCCCACAGAATCGCGTTGATGGTGAAGTCGCGGCGGCGAGCCGCGTCGCCCACCGTCATCGACGGATCGCCCTGCACCACGAATCCTTTGTGGCCGCGGCCGCTCTTCGACTCTCGGCGCGGCAGCGCGACGTCCACCGGACCCAGCTTGTACACGGGGAAGCTCTGACCGACGGTTTCGACGCGGCCGAAGCGGGCCAGGATCGGGAGCAGATCGTCCTGAGCAATCCCGAAGACTTCGAGGTCGAGGTCCTTCGATGTCCGTCCGAGCAGACGGTCGCGCACGAAACCGCCGACAACGAGCGCGCGTCCGCCGCGGCGTGCCACGTCACCCGCGATGGCCCGCGCCAGCTCCAGCGGCGAGGTCGAGCGTGCCTCGGAATCACTCATGCGACGTACGCGGGCTCGAAAACGACAGCGAACACGAATTCACAACGCTGCTAGTTCTTCCAGTCGGCAATGAAGACGTTCGTGTCGCCCGCTTTGGCGTCGAGACGATTCGACGCAAAGACGAGGTGCGTGCCGTCGGGCGAGAACATCGGGAATCCGTCGAACGTCGGATTGGTCGTGATCCGCTCGAGGCGGCTGCCGTCCAGATCGATCGCGTAGAGATCGAAGTTACGGCCCTTCGCGTCTTCATAGTTCGACGCAAAGATGATCCGCTTGCCGTCGGGAAACCAGTAGGGCGCAAACGAAGCTTTTCCGAGCGACGTCACCTGGCGCAGATTGCTCCCGTCCCGATCCATCACGTAGATCTCGAGCGACGTCGGACG
>JBKPMA010000641.1:0-16945 GCA_046731935.1 Acidobacteriota bacterium | reverse complement strand
GAAGGTGCACGGTCGAACTGGGCCATCCGTACCGTCCAGAGGGGCCAGAGGTACCGCCATGGCGCCCACCACGCGCCAGTTGCGAACCACGCGACACTCGCGTCGATGACGTACTTGGCGGTCATCAACGCGACGCCGGATAGCACGTAGGTCCGGCGGTCGACACGCCTTTCGAACCCGAACCAGAGCGCGGCCAGTGAAGCGAGAGCTGTGGGGCGACCGGTCATATTGTTCTCGCCGTATCGGCGTCGGTGGCGTGAGGCTCAGGGAATGGAGACCAGCGGCGCCATTCGAAGCGTGTTGCGCACAACGCTTACTTGTCCACGTTGTCCAACAGCCAGATACTGCCTGTCGACGACGTCATCGGCAGTACTGCGCGATGATCTGAGATGGCGATTTCAGCCCGAGCCATGAACGGTGTGATGGTCAGACTAGGAGAGTTGAAGTTCGTGACGTCGAAGGGTGCGCCCACCGCGATACCCTGATCGGGATCGAACCGGATGCCCGCGAGGTTATAGAAGCCGCTGCGGTTTGTCAGAAAGTACAGAGTCCGCCCGTCCGGTGCCCATCTCGGTTTGTCGCTGTTCGGCAATGTGGGTGTTAATGGCGTCCACTCCGCAATCGGTATGCTCTCCATTCGAGCGACGGCCACGTGTACGGTACGGCCAGCCGTCGTGGGAACGAAGGCCAGCCAGCGCCCGTCGGGAGCCAGCTGCGGCTGCCAGATATGGACACGTGGCCGATCGATGACGACCCTCTCGGGCTTCTCGCTGAATCCTTCGAGATTCCACAGCCAGAGCGGTGTCGCATCCGACGTGTCGATGGCGTATGCACTGACGAGCATCGAGTGCCCGTCTCCCGAACCACCCGGAGTAGGGGTGAGCTCACCATATCCCTTCCACCATCGACTCAGCTGGCGTTCGGTACCGTTAGCCTCGCGCAACATCAACGCGGATTCGAACTCGTTGCGCGACGTGTTGTTGCGCCATTTGTTGTACAGGATGCTGCTCCCGCCTAATACCCACTTCGGGGTCATTCCGTCCGGGAGCACCAACTGCTGCTGGTTCGTGTCGAAATGGTGCACCCAGATCTCCGCGCGGTAGCCGCCAGGACGAAACACGCTGTACACGGCAGCATTGCCGTCGCGGGAAAGATCGACGTGGGCGGCCCACGCTCCCTCCTCCGAAAAGGCAGTTCCCTCACCTGTGAGTCGCCCGGCGGCCGCATCGAACGGAAACGACCACAAGCGAGACGACGACCTCTCTTGCACGTACGCGATCCGGGTCTCGTCTTGCGACAGCACAGTATTGACGTCACTGCCGCCGCCGGTTGTCAGCCGTTCAGCCGAAAGCCACGCGAGTGTGGTTGGATCCACCTCCACACGCCAGAGGTTGATGATGCCCCCGCCGGTGGCCTCCACGAACAGCCGCGTACCGCTGCGGTTCCAGATGAATCGGAAGCGATCGAGATTGTTCGGGGACAAGAACGCGGGCGCGCCCGAGAGACTCGACGCGACCAGGTTCTCACCGGAGCGCGAGAAAGTGTAGAAGCCGATGCCACGAGTTTCATGGGTGCCTGCGGCCGAAAGGCGCCCGTCCGGATGCTCTGCAATCCATTTCCACGTGCCGTGGGCCAGTACCGGAGCACCCAGTTCCTCGGGCGATCCTCCACCCGCAGGCACCGCGTAGAAGCGAGTGCTCCCCTCGCCGATGTTGACGTTTTGCCCTACCTGGAAAAACACCTCTGCTCCGCTCCGCGACCACGTCGGGCGTTCGCCGAAGGAGGTCAGCTGTCGGCCGGGGCCGCCGAGCGCCGGAACCACAAAGAGCCCTCCGCCCGCATGCTCCGATCGAAACACGATCGTGCTGCCGTCGGGCGACCAAGCCGGTTGCGTATCCGGTTCTGGATCCAGCGTGACGCGCACGGGCTCGCCGTTCGTCACGGGCTGCACCCAGATGTCGAAGTTGCCCGCGCGATCGGAGGCGTACGCGAGGAACCGCCCATCCGGAGACAGCGTCGGATCGGTCTGCAGGCCGGGACCGAACGTGAGGCGGGTCAGGTTCCTTTGTACTTTGGCTGCTGGAGACGGCGAACTGTACGGATTGCCCTGGCGCGTCCACCACACCCCGACTGCGGCCAACGCGGCGAGGACGAGCAGCCCCGCCGCCGCGGCATGCTTGTGTCGTGCCAGCCCAGTCAGGATGTACTCCGCGCTTGATTCGCGGCGAACCGGTGCCGGCGTCGTGACTGATGGCTGAGCGGTGGCCGGCATCACGGGGGCCGTACTCGGCGTGGAGGCGTGCAGCTCGCTCCGCAATGCTTCAAGATCCAATCGCAGGTCCGCAACGGTCTGATACCGCTGCGCGCGATCCTTGCGGAGTGCCTTCGCGACGATGCGCTGGAGCTCGTGCGGGACGTCAGGATTCAGCAGGTCGAGCGGCGCCGCATCACGTTCGAGAATCGACACGATCACGTCACTTCGCGTGCCGCCAGTGAACGGCACTCGACCGCTCACCAGCTCGTAGAGGATCACGCCGAGCGCCCAGATGTCAGCGCGTGCGTCCACGTCCTGGCCCCGTGCCTGCTCGGGCGCCATGTACGTGCACGTGCCCATCACCACACCCGAATCGGTCTTCACGAGCGTGCGCGTGGCCTCGTCGGCTGGTAACCCGCCAGGAGCCAGCTTGGCGAGACCGAAATCGAGGACCTTCACGAGGCCGTCTTGCCGGACGATCACGTTCTCAGGCTTGAGGTCACGGTGTACGATCCCGATCGCGTGCGCAGCCCCGGCGCCGGCCGCGATCTGAATCGCAATGTCCAGCGCGGCTTTCAGCGTGGCGGGGCTCGTCTGGAGCAGGTGGCGCAGCGTCTGCCCCTCGATGTACTCCATCGCGATGAACGGTTGCCTATCGGAGGTCTCTCCAAGTGCGTACACCACACACACGTTGGGATGACTGAGGGCAGAGGCGGCCCGCGCCTCCTGCTCGAACCGGCGAACCCGGGCATGGTCCGACGCGATCTCGCTGGACAGCACCTTGATCGCCACCCTGCGGCCCAGTGTGACCTCGTGCGCGAGATACACCATCCCCATCCCACCAGCGCCGAGGTGCCGGCGGATTTCGTATCCCTGCAGGCGAGAGCCAGGGGTTAGTGCCATCGCTTGGATCACTCGGATTATAGTCAGCTGAATGGCGGGTGCTGCTGGCAAGATGCCCTCCGCAACCGCGAGCCGGTGTAGGCTAGAGCTTCGAATGAAGGGCTATCACGACATCGCTGGCGACGGCGGCTCACGGATTCTCGAACAGGTCGTCGAGCAGCGCTCACAGATCACCGACGGGCTCGCCGGCGTGCGCCATCTCGTCGCGGTCGGCTCCGGCAAGGGCGGGGTCGGCAAGAGTACGCTGACGATGCACCTGGCCGAAGCGCTCCGGGCTCGCGGGCAGCGGGTCGCCAGTCTGGACGCCGAGTTCAACGGACCCTCGCAGGCGCGCATGGCAGGCGTTCAGGGCGCTCTGTTTGTCCCAGGCCGCCAGAAAGTCGCGCTGCCCCGCACGAAGACCGGCATCGGCGTCTTCTCCATGGGCTCGCTGATTCCCGAATCGGAGTCGCTCGAATTCGAGAGCGCGGCGGACGGCGAGTCGCACACCTGGCGCGCAACCAGGGAGTTCGCGTTCCTCGGCGAAATCCTCCGTTCGTTCGAATGGGGCGCGCTCGACGTGCTGCTGTTCGATCTGCCGCCTGGGGCCGAGCGGACCGTGCAGTACGCCGACTTCCTCGGCCCGCGGACGTCGTTCGTGCTCGTAACGATTCCGTCTGAGGTGTCACGCGGCGTCGTCGCGCGCTCGGTTGCCGCGCTGTCGAAGGGACCCAATCGCCTGATCGGCTACATCGAAAACATGAGCGGCTATTACTGCCGCGATTGCGACGCCATCAAGCCGCTGTTCGTGTCATCCGCCGCGTCGCCGCTGACCATTCCCTGCCTGGGCTCGGTTCCGTTCGATCCAGAGCTGGCACGGCATTGCGATCAAGGCATCCCCTTCGACGATCTCTCTGATACATCTGTCGGCCGGGCCATCGACACCATCGCCCGGCAATTGCTGAACACGCTCGACTCACCCGACCAAGCGTCGGTGGCGGCCGGATCGGAGCCTTCACGATGAAGTTTCTCTGCGTCCCCTGCGACACTCCGATGAAGCTCCAGACCGTGGCTCCGCCGGACCGCGGTTCGCTCTCGGTGGTGTACTCGTGTCCCGAGTGTGGGTACGAGATCGCGATGCTGACCAATCAATTCGAGACGCAGATGGTCCAGTCGCTCGGCGTGCGCATCGGTCCAGCCTCCGCCACCGCTGCGGCGGACTCGGCGGACCTCGCCCCGTCAGCAGACGCCGGGCCCAAATGCCCATTTGCCGGAATGGTGGCTTCGGCAGACAAGCCCGAGCCGTCCCGCGATGGCGCCGTGCGCTGGACGGCCGCTGCGGAAGCACGCCTCGCGAACATTCCGGCGTTCGTGCGACCGATGGCGAAAACCGGCATCGAGCAGTTCGCACGTGAACGAGGTGCGGTCGAAGTGGACGAGAAGATCCTGGACGACGCGCGCGATCACTTCGGGATGTGATCGCCAGACACCATGCCGCAGGTAGAGGCGTTTGCCCGCCCGTACGTCATCTCGTGGAATCTCACCTACCGCTGTAATCTCGCGTGCGAGCACTGTTATCTCGACGCCGGCGGCAGCCCTCTTGTGGGCACCGAGAACTTCTCCGACCGCAGCGAGCTCGGCACCGACGATTGCTACAAGATCATCGATGAGATCGCCGACTTCGCACCAGAGTGCCTGACGATCCTCACGGGCGGCGAACCGCTGCTGCGTCGCGACATTCTTCAGATCGTCCAGCGCGCCGCCGAGCGTGGGCTGTGGGTCGTCGTCGGCACCAACGGCGTCCGCATTTCCGAGAACGTTGCGCGACGGTTGGCTGACGCGGGTGCCAGGGGATTGTCGCTGTCGCTCGACGCGCTCGATCCCGATCGTCACGACCGGTTCCGGAGGGTGCGCGGGGCGTGGCAGAACACGGTCGAAGGCGCGGAGATCCTCAATCGAACGGGCCTGCCTTTCATCGTGCAGACAACGACCGGCTCGCACAATCTGGGCGAGCTCGAGGCCATCGCCGATTTCGCACACGACCGGCTGGCTGCCAAGGTCTGGAATCTCTACTTCCTCGTGCCGACGGGCCGTGGGCAGTTCATCTCGGACATGACGCCCTCGCAGTACGACGAGGTGCTCGCGTCGCTCTATCAGATCCAGCGGAAGTACGACGGCCGCATGCTCGTGAACGCGAAGTGTGCGCCGCACTACATCAAGACCGTTCTCGAGCAGGCCGACCAGTCGGCCGCGAAAGGCGCGACGGCTCCCGCGGGTGCGCCCTCCAAGGCGCTCTGGCCCGGATCCTCGCCGATCAGGGTCTACTCCGGGGGCGCCGGCGGCTGCCCCGCCGGCACGCATTACATGGGCATCCGGCCGAATGGCGATGTCACGCCGTGTCCGTATCTCCCGGTCTTCGCGGGGTCGCTGCGTGACGCCAGCCTGGCGGATCTCTGGACCTCCTCGGAGCTGTTCACCGGCATCCGCCAGCGCACGTCGCTCGGCGGCCGGTGTGGCGAGTGCGAGATGAACGCGCAGTGCGGCGGCTGCCGCGCTCGCGCGTATGGAATGTCCGGCGATGTGATGGCTGAGGATCCACTCTGCACGCACACGCCCGGGAAATATGTGGGATCGGCGCTGCTCCGGACCCTTCCGGCGATCAGCACCGACGGCGCGAAAACGGGCGGCTCCCGCCAGAGCCCTGCGCTTCAATACGGGATGGAAACACCGTCCTCAGTCGCGTGGGACGATGGCGCGACCGAGCGGATGAAACGGATTCCAGCGTTCGTCCGCGGGATGGTCGTGAAGGCGGTCGAGGACTCGTGCCGCAAGAAAGGGATCGACCGCGTCACCGTCGAAGAGCTCGAGCGGATTCGCGCGCGGATGCCGACCCCGAAGCTGTTCGGTTAGGGAGCAGCGGTCGAACGCCCGCGACTGCAAGCGAGGTCGCTGACGCACTACTCAACGGCACACTCAGCTAAGGCCCGGACTCCTGCTTGCATGAGCAGTAACGAGCGCCGGAGGAGCTGAGCAATGGAGACCACCACTGCTGTCGCGGTCGCGGTCATTCTCTTTGTCGTGCTGTTTGTTCCGTTCGCGGTGTTCTACATCCGTCGCGGGAAGGCGCGCGGACACACCTGGTTCACGTGGTGGAAACCACGCGGCCATTCCGACATCGGCCCGGATGTGGGATTCCGGCAGACGCGCCCCAGCCGAGACGATGCGCGGGGCGCGCGTTACTGATGGGGCGATGCGAGGTCGATGAGGCTGCTGGCAGCGGGCGGCGTTACTTGAACGGATTATCTTCTTCCGCCGCCTGCTCCTTTTCTTTCTCGTCGAACCACTTCGTGAACTCGTCGCCGTTCAGCACCGTGACGAAGCCGCGCATGCGCGCGTGACCCAGACCGCACAGCTGCGCGCAGGCGATTTCGTACTGGAACTCCGCGTTCCCGGTCCTGGACCGCATCTCGGCGGTCGTCACGTTCGGCACGAACCAGATGGGGATCGTCAGTCCGGGCACGGCGTCCTGCTTCACCCGGAACTCCGGCACACCGAAGCTGTGGATGACATCCTTGCTTCGGAGCTTGACGATGACTGGCTTGTTCACTGGCAAGTACAGCTGATTGACCGTGGTCACGTCGTCTTTCGCGGCCGGATCCGACCGATCCAGACCGAGGGGGTTCGACTGGAGATCGATCTTCGTCAGATCGGTACGGCCGAATACGCCATCTGGACCAGGGTAATGGACGTTCCAGGCGAACTGCTCGCCGGTCACCTGCACCGTCAGCGCTTCGCTCGCCGCCGGCAGATGATCGACCCTCGCGGCCCAGATCGGGATCGAGAACCCAATCAACAGAATGGCTTCGACGACGGCGACCGCGACTTCGAGATAGCTCGACGTGTGGGACCTGACGCCTGCGTAGTCCGCCACCGGCTGGCGTGACTTCCGGAATCGCAGCAGGCAGTAGATGAAGAAGCTGCTCCACCCGATGAACAGGATGAACATGAACACATGCGTCCATGCGATCAGGCGGTCGATCTGCCCGCCGTGCGTGGAGGCGAGCAATGGGAGTCCCAGCCAGTCAGTCATGTTGTTCTGGACCCTCGTTGGAGCTCCAACCATTCGACGTCGAGCTCGACGTCAGCGGCGTCCTTGGCACGGTTGCGGAGATAGATGAAGAACGCCACGAACCCGCCCTGCACGACCAGCAGCACCAGCAACAGCGCAACCACGCCGAGCTTCGAGCCATCGATCAACGAGGACTCTTCGGCCCGGAAGCACGCTGGACACGCCAGCACCCTCGAACTGCTGGCGATCAGCATGGCAGCCGCTGCTGTCAGAATTCGTGTGACGCCCGCAAGCATGCGCTACCTCAGCGTCCTCGTCTTGCGCAGGAACCACGAGTCGTAGACGACCAGACCGCACGAGACCGCGAATGCGATGACCGCGCTCACCAGGCTCAGGACGCCGTTGTCTTGCCGGTACTGACCGAGACACCACAGCCCGAACAGCACGGCCAGGGCCGCCGACAGGAAAATCAGTACCGCGTGAACCGCTCTCAGGTTCATCAGTGAATCCAGAACCCGTCGCTGTGCGTGATGACCGGAAGCGCCAGCAGCACAACGAAGAAGATCGCCGTTAACCCAAGCACCGCATAGATCAGCTTTCGCTCCGAGATCAGGTGCATGAAATAGCATGCAACGAGCGAGCCTTTGATCGACGCGACGATGAGCGCCACAGTCACCGCGAGATGCACGGGCAGGTGGTAGCGGGAGACGGCCACCGTCACGATCGTCAGGCCCAGCAGCGCGACGAAGACGGTGATGTAGATCCGGACCTGCTTGTCGATATCAACAGCGTGGTCGGTTGTCATAGACCGCCCTACAGGAGATACAAGGTCGGGAACAGGAAGATCCAGACCAGGTCGACGAAATGCCAGAACAGGCCCGAGTATTCGACGCGGTTGGTGAACCACTCGGGGTTCGTCTTATAGAGCTTCGCGCCGGGCCCCCAGAAATACGCGTTGACGACCATGCCGCCAAGGACGTGCAGCATGTGCAAGCCGGTCAGCGTGAAATAGAGCGCCAGGAAGTTGTTGCTGCTCGGGAGCAGCCCGGTTTCGAACTTGTGGCTGTATTCGAAGTATTTGACCACCAGGAACACGCCACCGAGCAGTATCGTCGCCCCCATGTACATCCGGTAGGTGCTGAAGCGCCGCCGCATGAGCGACGCCCAGGCCATGACCATCGTCACCGACGACGAGATCAGCACCAACGTGTTGAAGGTGGCCATCGGCACGTTCAGGATGGTGTCACCCCGGGGCCACGTTGGTGCGCCAGTCCGGATGAGGATGTAGCTCGCGAACAGCGCGCCGAACAGCATGACCTCGGAGGCCAGGAACAGCCAGATGCCGATCTTGCCGTTGTTGAGACCGGTGTCGCGGCGCAATTCGACGGTGTACGGAATTTCCATCAGGTCAGCTCTCGTTCACGCAGCTTTCGCGGATCAACCAGCGCCCGTTCACACGGCTTTCGACACGCTCAGGCTTCGAACTGGGCGACGAAGTCCTTGGCCGCGCCTGGGACGCTGTACTCGTACGGTCCGCGATACGCCTGCGGAGGCTCGCGGAAGTTGCCGTGCGGCGGGGGCGACGGCGCCGCCCATTCGAGCGTCGTGGCGTCCCACGGATTGTCCCCGGTCTTCTCTCCGTTCCGGATGCTCCAGAAGAAGTTGAAGATGAAGGGAATCTGGAAGAGCGCCATGATCCAGGCACCCCACGACGACACGACGTTCCAATGCAGCACTGGCTGCGCAAAGTCGTAGGCGGCGCCTCCGTCGTACAGCCGCCGCGAGACACCCGCCAGTCCGACGAGGAACATGGGCATGAAGATGACGTTCATACAGACCAGCGAGCCGATCCAGTGGATCTTGCCGAGGGTCTCGTTCATCTTTCGCCCGGTTGCCTTCGGATACCAGTAATAGATCCCCGCAAAGAGCGCGAAGATCGTCCCTGGCGCGACGACGTAGTGGAAGTGCGCGATGACGTAGTAGGTGTCGTGCAGCGGGATGTCCGCGACGTTCAGCCCAAGCGGAAGGCCCGTCAAGCCGCCGATCCCGAACATCGGCAGGAACGACACCGCGAACAGCATCGGTGTGTTGTACCGGATCGATCCGCCCCAGAGCGAGATGATCAGCGCCGTCAGGATGACGACCGACGGAATCGAAATGATCATCGTCGTCGTCTGGAAGAACGCCGCCATCGCCGTACCCATGCCGGTCATGAACATGTGGTGCGCCCACACGATGAATGACATGAAGCCCAGGAAGACGAGCGAATAGACCATCGACCGGTAGCCCCACAGCGGCTTCCGCGTGTTGTTCGCGATGATCTCGGCGACGATGCCCATCGCGGGCAGGATCAGTACGTACACCTCGGGGTGCGCCAGGAACCAGAACAGGTGCTGCCAGAGGAGCGGATTGCCGCCGCCGGCATTGTGGAGGATCTGTCCGCTGACGACCAGACCGCTCGGCAGGAAGAAGCTCGTACCGGCGACGCGATCCATCAGCTGCATGACGCCCGCGGCCTCGAGCGGCGGGAACGCCAGGAGCAGCAGGAACGACGTGACGAACTGCGCCCAGACGAAGAAGGGGAATCGCATGAACGACAGCCCCTTCGCCCGCAGCTGGATGATGGTGGTGATGAAGTTGACGGCGCCGAGCAGCGACGACGTGATCAGGAAGATCATCCCGATCAGCCACATCGTCTGGCCCCGGCCGGCGATGATCGAGAGCGGCGCGTACGACGTCCACCCCGACTGCGCGGCTCCTCCGGGAACGGTGAAGCTGACGAGCATCGTCACGCCGCCCAGGAAGAAGAACCAGTAGCTCGCCATATTGAGCTTCGGAAACGCCATGTCGGGCGCTCCGATCTGGAGCGGAACGACGAAGTTCCCGAATCCGCCGACCGCGAGCGGCACCACGCCAAGGAAGACCATGATGGTGCCGTGCATCGCCCCGAGCTCGTTGTAGAACTCGGGGAGCATCGTCCCGCCCGGCATCCGCGAGTCGCCGAGGATCTTGCCGAGCGTCGGCAGGGCGGCGCCTGGATAGGCGAGCTGCCACCGCATCAGCATCATCAGGGAGAACCCAAAGAGCAGGAACAGCAAGCCGGTGATGGCGTACTGAATCCCGATGACCTTGTGGTCCGTGGAGAAGACGTACGTGCGCCAGAAGCCGAGCGCCTCGTGATGGGCCTCGTGCGCGCCGTGCGCTCCGTGTGTCGCAACGGCTGCGTGATCACTCATCGGCGGTTCTCCGGCCGGTCACTTCGCGGCAGGTACGGCGAATTTGAAGTTCTGTGTCTTCGTGTCGCTTCCGCCGACCGTGACGGAGGCCGTCTGCACTCCCAGCCGCTCGTGCCAGGCGGTGATCTCATAGGTGCCCGGGTCGAGACCGGAGATCGTGAACTTGCCGTCGTTGCCAGTCACCGAGAAGAACGGATTGGTGAACACGGCGACGTAGGCGCTCATCCACGGGTGCACGTCGCACTTGATGTGGAAGACCTCTTCCGGCTTCTCGAACACGGTGGTCGCTTCCTTGAGCGTCGGCGGCATGCCCTTGTTGAACGCGGGATTGACCTTCGGCAGCGTGTGGATGTTGTGCAGGACGCCGTCGGAATTGAGGATGTGGTACTGCTGTCCGACCATGATCCCCATCACGTGCGGTTTGTACAGACAGCCGTTCTGATCGAGGGTCACGGGCGTCTTCGGTGCGGGCCAGGTCTTGCCGGCGGGAAGGCCCTTCGATACCCAGACCATGATGTTCCCCATCGTGTTGCCAGACCCGAGAACCAGCATCTCGTTTGGCACGGGGGCCGAGTGCTTCTTGGCGCACACGGGGTCGGCATCCATGGCAATCGGCTTGAGCGCGGGGGCTTTGCCGTCGAACGTGACGGTTCCCGTGACGGTAGACGCGGCAAGAGCGACTCCGGGCCACGCCATCATCACAACCAGGCCAGCCGCCAGCCACAACGTCTTCCCTGTCGCGCGCACAATCGGCTCCTTCGTCATCGTCCACCTACCCTTTTTGGTATCCCACGCTGTGGTCGCGTACGCGGCCTTCTGCCCGCAATCCAGTCGGGCACCCGACGCAATTCTATTGCGAGCAAACTCTACCGCGCCTACGCGCCGGGTTGCAATGCCTTGTGCGCTACGACCCGACTACGCCTTCGGCTCCGTCGAGGTCACGCCGTAGCGCATCGCGCGTAGGCGGAGGGGCAGGCGCTCAGGCGTTCTCGAATGCAAGTGATTCGGCGAGCCGCGGGTCCCGCAGCGGTACGAGTGCTTGCCGCCGCATCAGCCAGCTTACTGCCGCCACGAAGCACCCGCCGACCGCCATGAACGCGGCGACGTCCAGTATCGATGGGCTCAGTCCGTCAGGGTGGAGTGTCGGCATCACTTGCCAGTAGAGGTCGATGTAGTGCATCGCGAGGAGCCATCCTCCACCGATCGCCAGACTCCATCCCCTGCGTTTGACGTCCCGCCCCATCAAGTACAGAAACGGAACCACGAAGTGCCCCGCCATGAGCAGGAGCGAAACCGCCATCCAGGACCCCTCGATGCGCGCCTTGTACCAAATCGTCTCCTCAGGCAGGTTCGCGTACCAGATCAGGAAGAACTGGCAGAAGCCGATGTAGGCCCAGAATGCCGTGAAGGCGAACAGGAACTTTCCGACATCCTGCAGGTGCTCGGCGGTCACCACCGTTTCGAGCAGACCCTCGCTGCGCATCGCCACCACGACGACCGAGATGAACGCGAGATAGCCGACGAGCGAACCGGCGAAGAAATAGACGCCGAACATGGTCGAGTACCAGTGCGGCGTGAGCGACGCGATCCAGTCGATCGACGCAAACGTCTGGGTCAGAGCCAAGACAATGATCGATGGTCCGGCGAGCCGGCGCAGACGCGCCGACACGGCTGGATCCCCCGTCTCATCCTGCCCTCTCGAGCTGCGGTAATACAGGATGGCGATGAACGACCAGCTGCCGAAATAGATGGCCGCTCGGATCAGGAAGAAGGGCACGTTGAGATACGGAGCCTTCCACTGCAGCAATGCATCGTGCTCCGCGGCGCCAGGGGCGGACCATGTGTAGAGATCGTGCATGCCGAGGAGCAACGGAAGGATGAGGACCGCGATCACCGGCAGCGTCGCAAAGATGGTCTCCCCGAGCCGCCGGACCACGATTCCCCAGCCACCCTGCGTCGCGTACTGCATCAGCACGAAGAACAGCGCCCCGAGGGCCAGACTCAAGAAGAAGAGGAACGAGACGAGCCACGAGAAGAGAAACTGCTTCGGATTCCCGGACCCCAGCAGCGCGCACAGCGCCACGCCGAGAAGGGCGACGCCGGCACCAATAGCGGGAAGGCGGTTCCAGGAATGCCCCGCCGGCAGCGTCACCTGCTCGGGGCGCAGGGCCACGCGATCGCGTTCGGAGGTCATTCAGGACTCCAGGAGCTCGACGCTGCGTGCGCCCAGGGATTCCAGCAGCTTTCCGGTGGCAGACGGATCGAACCGGGGATCCCACGACTCGATCGAGATGAAAAACGCGTCGTCGGTCGCCTGCTCGAACACCTTGGACCGGAACAGCGGATGGTAGTGCATCGGCAACTGGTTCAGACCCAGCATGCCGAACACGGCGCCGAGCGCAGCGAACAGGACGCCCAGCTCGAACGTGATCGGAATGAAGGCGGGCCAGGAGAAATACGGCTTGCCGCTGATGACGAGTGGGTACGCCATCGTGTGGACCCACGTCTGCAGGATGAAGCCGAGAAAGGCTCCGAGCAGGCCCAGACCGAGGACGATCCAGGGCAGCGGCGAGCGCTTGAGGCCCATCGCTCCCGCGAGGCCGTGAACAGGGAACGGCGTGTGCGCGTCCCAGCGGGTAAAACCCGCGTCACGCACCCGCTCGCACGCGTGAAAGAGATCGGCAGGAGTCGCGAATTCCGCCAGGATTCCGTAGTAAGGCCCCTTCGGGAGCTTTGGAAAGAGGAGCGGCATCAGGAGACTCCCCCGGGCGCGGCCGCCCCGCGGACGACGGGTCCGTGAGCCGGGACCTCACGCTGGGCGAGGGGCTGCCAGTGAGGATCCGCCTGCGGCAGGACCGTCTTGACCTCGGCGGTCGCGACCATCGGCAGAAAGCGCACGAACAAACAGAACATCGTGAAGAACAGTCCGAAGCTTCCAAGGAGACACGACACGTCCCAGATCGTCGGCGTGAAGTAGCCCCACGCGGAGGGCAGGAAGTCACGGTGCAGCGACGTCACGATGATCACGAATCGTTCGAACCACATGCCGATGTTGATCACGATCGACAGGACGAACAGGATTGGAATGCTCGTGCGGGCCTTCTTGAACCAGAAGATCTGGGGACTGATCACGTTGCACGTGATCATCGTCCAGTAGGCCCAGGCGTACGGTCCCAGCGCACGGTTCTTGAAGGTGAAGAGCTCGTAGGGGTTGCCGCTGTACCAGGCCGTGAAGAACTCCATGCCGTAGGCGTACCCGACCATCGATCCGGTCACGAGCATGATCTTCGCCATGTAATCGAAGTGCCGGATCGTGATGATGTGCCCGAGGCCAAAGACCTGGCGGCAGATCACCATGAGCGTCAGCACCATAGCGAACCCCGAAAAAATGGCGCCCGCGACGAAGTACGGCGGAAAGACGGTCGTATGCCATCCGGGGAGGACAGAGACGGCGAAATCCATCGAGACGATCGAGTGCACCGAGAGGACCAGCGGGGCCGCGAGAGCTGCGAGCAGCAGGTAGGCGGTCTCGTAGTGGTGCCACTGCCGTACTGAGCCTCGCCACCCGAGCGCCAAGACACCGTAGGCGTACCGGCGGCTCGGCGTCTTCGCCCGATCGCGCATGGTCGCCACGTCCGGGATCAGGCCGACGTACCAGAACAACACCGAGACGGTTCCGTAGATGCTGACCGCGAAGACGTCCCAGAGGAGCGGGCTCCTGAAGTTGGGCCACATGCTCATCTGGTTCGGGAGCGGGAACATCCAGTACGCCACCCAGACGCGTCCGACGTGGATCCCCGGAAACGTCAAAGCGCACATGACGGCGAAGATGGTCATCGCCTCCGCCGAGCGGTTGATCGATGTGCGCCACTTCTGGCGGAACAGGAAGAGAATCGCCGAGATCAGCGTTCCGGCGTGGCCTATCCCGACCCAGAACACGAAGTTCGTGATGTCCCACGCCCACCCGACCGGGATGTTCAGGCCCCAGACTCCGATCCCTTCCCAGAACAGCCACGAGATTGCCGCGCCAAGCAGGCCCAGGAGTGCGAGGGACGGGAGGAAGACGAGCCACCATCCGATCGGTGTCGATCGCTCGACCGGCTCCGCAACGGCCTCGGTGATCGAGTGAAAATCCGGGGAGCGAAGGATCAGCGTGGGACGGCCAGCGACAGGGTTGTCCAGCAGTTCTGCTTCTGACTGAGCCAAGCTGCTCCCCGGGGATTGTGAAGGTGGCGGTCTTGTACTATCGCGCTTCGCCTGAGTCAAGTGTCGCCGCCGTGTACACGTCTACGTGCGCACGTGGAACGAGAGTCCGATCTGCGCGAGCAGCGGCTCGAGATCCTCACCCGAGGCCGGCACGCAGTCAACGATTCTCGCGGCGTTGTCGCTGACCCACGGATCCGCGGCGGCCAGGGCGCGCACGGCTGTGCGCGAATCCACGTGCCGTTGCCATACGTCGGTTGTCTGCCGGCCGAACTCCTCGAGCAACGCTGGCGCCGCCTCTCCCCGCAAGATCCGGGAGATCCGCACCGCCAGCTCGCGCGCTTCGACGAGTCCTGAATTCATGCTCTGCACCGCGACCGGAGCGGCCTGGTGCGCCGCGTCTCCGGCCAGCCAGACGCATCCACGGCCGAAGCTCCGTGTCAGACGCGACTCGAACAGACCGAGCGTCGACCAGTAGATCTGCGTCGGCCGTGCCGCACACCATGGCGCTCGCGCGGCGATGAGCTGTGTGAGCCGCTGCATCGAGGCGTCGTGTTCCGAGTCACCGCGGATTTGGAATCCGAAGCGGCATCGGCCCTGCTCGAGCGGCCAGTACACGCTCGTGAAATCCGCATCGATCATGACCCGCACTTCGGCGGGAAGCTCCCCCGCCGCTTCGATCTCGTAGACCGAAAAGAATTGACCGGAGCCATGCTCGTCCATCTCGAAGCCGACCATCCGCCGGACAGCGGAGTCATAGCCGTCCGCCCCGATCACGTAGGCCGGGTGAATCGACGCGCTGTCGGCCACCAGCCACTCGCTCCGCGCGACTGGATAGCCGCTGGCGACATGACCCAGCGTCGCAACCTCCGCCCGCACACGGTCGCCTTCAGCTTCGAGGGACTGGAGCCGGTGTGCCCACAGCACGTCGAGCTTGTTCCGGCCGAGTGCGTCTTCGGCGGCTCGCTCCAACAGGCTCTGACGGACAACGAGCAGATACGGGTATGTCGTAGACAGTGCCGAGTAGTCGATCTCGGCCTTGCGCTCGCGCCCGTCGTAATAGGCGACCTTCGTCAGCTTCCGTCCGGCGCCGATCAGCCCCTGGGCCAGGCCCGCGTCCTCGAGCACGCGCAAGGTCTGTGGATGGATCGCAAGCGCATAACTGTGCTGCGTCGTCCGCTGGTGCATGTCGACGATGGTGACGCGGACGCCACGCTGGTGGAGGAAGAGGGCAGCCATGAGCCCAACGGGACCGGCGCCGACGACGAGGACCTCAGGATCGGAGAGACGGGACATCGCGCCTCCTGCAAAGAATTGGGCAAATGGGAGAATGGGCGTGATCGGGGTCAGCCCGACCCCATCTCCTCACGGACCCGGGCGGCAACGGCGGCGGCCTGCTCGAGGAGCATCGGCACGCCGATGCCTGCCACGTAATTCCCGACGAGAAACACACCCTGCGGAAGATCGAGGCCGCGCATCTGGACCGACTCCAGCTGCACGTCGTAGTGCGGGAGCGCCGCCTCCCACCGGTGGACCAACCGCGACACAGGAGGAACGGAACGGCCGCAGAGGAGCTGGCGATCGCGATCCATCGCCGCCTCGAGGGCGTCCTCAGAGAGGTGCACGGCGTCACGATCCGGCGCGCCTCCGTAGATCCAACTCTCCGAGTACTGTCCGCCGCGAAGCGGGAAGATGTTCGAATTGAACAGGACGCCGAGCGCGCGGATGCCGTTGCCGCGCGGGAACAGAATCCCGCGGCCTCGCTGGTGCGCCGCCTCCTGCTCCGGGTAAAAGGCCGTGACGCGCACCAGCGGCAGCATGTCGATTGTCGAGAGCGCCTGGCTCGCGGCAGGCGCGACATCACGAAGGATCTGCGCCGCGTCGCACGCCGAGGTGCAGATGACGACCGGCGTCCTGCCATCGAGCTGCGCGGACGTGTTCAGGCGGATGCTCACGTGGCGCGTGCGCAGGCGGCACGCCATCGCGTCGATCAGCTGCTGCATCCCTCCGGCCGGCGCGACGACACCCTTCTTCGCGACGCGCGACGCCTGCTCTCGCGTCCCGAACAGGAGCGAGGCGCTGAGCGACGCGGGATCACCGGCGTAGCGGCCCTGCAGGAACGGGCCGAGCAGCCATGGCGTGGCGCGGCGGCCCAGCACTCGCCCGCCCCACTCCTCCACCGTCTCGAACGGCCGCGGACGCCGCGCGCCACGCGCCGTCGCCGTTGCAAGCCGCGCGATGAGCGCGAGCGACTCGCCGGCGCTCAACGGCCAGCGCCGCGGTCGTTGCCGGTAGATATAT
>JBKPMA010000640.1:0-6011 GCA_046731935.1 Acidobacteriota bacterium | reverse complement strand
GTGCTGCTCGTCGGTGCCGGACTGATGATCCGCACCGTCCAGCATCTCGACGCGATCGACCCCGGCTTCAACCCGTCGCAGGTCCTCAGCGCTCGCGTCAGCATTCCACGCGTCGAAACGAACGGGAGCGAGACGCCTGCGCCGCTCGCCGTCCCCGCGCGCGTCCTCCTCGAGCGCGTGCGCGCGCTTCCTGGTGTAACTGCCGCGAGCCTCGTCTCGGACCCGCCACTCAGCGGATTGTCGAGCGCGGTGTTCTACACGGCCGAAGGACAGCCGGCGACGAACGCACAGCTACAACCACGCGCATATGTGCATCGCGCGTCGCCTGATTTCTTCGCGACGCTGCAGATCCCGGTCAAGAGCGGCCGGACGTTCGTCGAGCAGGAACAACATCCCGACACCGATGTGGTCGTCGTGAGCGAGAACGTTGCGACTCGCTTCTGGCCGGGACAGAGCGCCATCGGCAAACGGATCAAACTGGGCGGCCTCGACTCGTCGGCCCCCTGGCTGTCGATCATCGGCGTCGTCGGCGAGGTGAAGTATCGTGGCCTGCCGGAGAACCCGACGCGGGATCCCGATCTCTACTTTCCGTTTCTCGATCGCAGTCAGCAGGTGTCGCTTGTGATCCGGAGTGCCGTCGACGCCTCGTCGCTCGTGGCGCCGGTGCGGCAGGTCATCCGCGAAGTGAACCCGAGCGTCCCGGTCTTCGCGATCACCACGCTGCGCGACGCTGTGGAGGATCAGACCGCACAGTCGCGCTTCACGACGTGGCTCATGGGAGCCTTTGCCGGTGTCGCCCTGCTGCTCGCGTCGGTCGGCATATACGGGGTCATGTCATATCTCGTCGTCCAGCGGACGCACGAGCTCGGCATCCGCATGGCTCTGGGCGCGACACGGCACGAAATCGTCCGGCTCGTCGTTGGCGGCGGCGCACGGTTGATTGCCGTCGGCATAGCCATTGGCGGCGCCGCGTCGCTCCTGCTCGCGCGCGTCTCGGCCAGTCTCCTCTACGCTGTGACCGTGCGCGACTCTGCCACCGTCATCGCCGTGGGCATCCTGGCGGTGGTCGGGCTCGCTGCCTGCTATCTGCCCGCCATTCGCGCCACGCGCATCGATCCGGTGACCGCGTTGCGGGTGGACTGATTCGATTGATGCGGCCTTACTGTGGGGGAAGACGGCGCGCGTCTGTCTGCGGCGTCGCCACGAGACGTTCGACCTCGAATCCATTGTCTCGAGCGATGGCCCGCGCGGCCCCGAGCGACCGATCGTCGAGGTGCGGAGCACGGGCGAGGATCCAGAGATACGCACGCCCGGGATCACCGACTACCACCCACGAATAGTCCGAGGCGAGGCCGACGATCCAGTAATCCCCCCACACTGCCGGAAGAAACGACAGCCACGCGGGAGCGAAGCGCACCTTCAACTTGGCGAAGGTCCGCTCGTCGACGATGCGTGCGACACCAGAGGCTTCGGTCGCGCCGTCGAGGGTGCGGCACCGGTTCACCACGTCGATCCGGCCGTCGAGGCGCCGCGTGTAGCTGGCGCGCACGTCGCCGACGCACTGGCGTTGAAACCGGTTTGGAAACCGCGCGATCTCGAACCAGTCACCCGTATACCGATTCAAATCGACGAACGGAACCGTCCGGACCGGCGCGCGCGTTTGTGCGCGCGCGACCGACGCCTGCGCGAGCCCCACGGCAGCGAGCGCAATCGCGCTGAATGCCGCCAGCCGCGCAGGCGCCGTCCAGGGGACGGCGCGCTGCGCGACTTGCTGTGAAAGGCACCTGGCCATCGTCGACCTTCCTAGCTGCTCGGGGGAAGCAGCACCGCGTCGATGACGTGAATGACACCGTTACTCGCGGCGATGTCGGTCTTGATGACGTGCGCCTGGTTCAGCATCACCGAGTCGCCGTTCACCTTGATCGACAGCGTGTCACCGCTCACCGCCTTCGCCGACGTGAGCTTGACGACATCGGCCGCCATCACCCGTCCCGGTACGACGTGATAGGTGAGCACGGCCCGCAGCTTTGCCTTGTTCTCCGGTTTCAGCAGCTCGTCGAGCGTGCCTTCGGGCAGCTTGGCGAATGCCGCATCGGTGGGTGCGAAGACGGTGAACGGGCCGGGCCCCTTGAGGGTGCCGACCAGGTCGGCCGCCGCCAGTGCCTTGGCCAGTGTCGTGAAGGAGCCGGCGCCAACGGCCGTATCCACGAGGTCTTTGGTCTGTTGCGCCTGGGCGGGACGGCCCGTGACCATGATCCCGGCGAGCGCGAGCGCGGTGCATGCAAGCAACGTTTTCATCTGAAGTCTCCTGCTCTTGAATGTAGTGCACATTTAGTTGCATACAAGTAAAAGTCGGCACCTTTGGGAAACTCATGTGAACCAGGTGACCACTCGCTCGCGAAATGTGACTGCGGTTCAAACGAAGGAGACGTGATGGTCTTGGCGGCCCTCACGGAAGGGCTGACCGCGCGTGAGAAGCCGATGCTGGCGGCGTCAAGGAAGGACGTGGCCGAGACCGATGTAGAACCGCCATTTTCCGTCGAACCCCGCACTCGTGCCCACGAAGGCCGGTCCGATCAACGTGTCCGCGATGACACCGAGGCTCATCTGGGTGGCCCAGTTTGCGTCGTGCCACGCATCGTATGCGGCGCCGTTGTCGAGCCATCCGCCGACGAACACCGGCCCACCGAGGAAATCCGGCAGCCGCATCGCCTGACGGAGGTAGCCACCCGTCGCGAGCAGAAAATGGTCCCCGCGCTGCTCACCCACGTTATAGGCGCCGAGCCGGAACGGGCCGCCCAGTGCGAACTGCTCGGTCGGCAGCGGATGGCCGTCGAACGACGTGCCACCGCCGCCGGACAGGAAGATGCGGCCCGTACCTCGTTTGCCTACCGACCAGACCCACGATCCAAGGAACTGGCCCTGCGTGACGCCTTCGGTGGCGCGTGTGTTCGCGCTGCCAGCCGGCAGCCCGGGGGCGTTCGCGAAGTACTGCAACGATGCACGCGAATGGATGCCCCGGGATGGGATGACCGGACTGTCCTGTCCGTCGTGGGTCCAGTTCAGCGAAACGACTGTTTCGGCGCCGC
Source organism: Acidobacteriota bacterium (assembly GCA_046731935.1). Classification (GTDB taxonomy): domain Bacteria; phylum Acidobacteriota; class Vicinamibacteria; order Vicinamibacterales; family JAENWD01; genus CAVUPP01. The sequence goes on along the minus strand of JBKPMA010000640.1, from coordinate 2,922 downwards.
CCAGATCCGGTAGCCCAGGGTCGCCGATCTGCACACCGGCATCGAGCCGGCCCGTGCGCGTGCGCAGACGCACGTCGTCGAGACGGCCGATGTTGACGCCGAGATCGACGCCGACGGTGCTGCGCGTCTGGCCGTACGAGGCGACGATGTTGTCGTCCTGGATGTAGTTGAGCGTCTGCTTGTCGACACCGGCGAACGGCTCCACGAAGAGCGGCGTGCTGCCGAGCGGCCGATAGAGGGCCATGCCGATGGACGGCTGAGAACCAACGGCCACGTCGAACCGGAGCTCGGAGCCGGACCCCGCGATGTCGTACGACAGCAGGCGCGCAGCCGCATTGAAAGCGACATCGTTGGCCGTCGTGTTCTCGAGGCTCACGCCCAGAAAGACAAACGGAGGACCGTACCGCTTCGGCTGCGCACGAACGTCGAGCCGGTCGCCTGCGGCCGATGGCACGATCTGCCACGTCAGCGACTGGTAGCGGTCGAGGCCGGCCAGCATCGTGAGATCGGCATCCAGCTTCTGGACGTCGAGCGGTTTCCCCACATGCGTGCCCAGCAGCTGCCGCATCAACCTGTCGTCCGACTTCCCCGCTCCCTCCACCGACAATTCCTTGGGAGTGGGCAGCGCCGTCTTCCGCCGTGCGGCTCGCGCCGACACCCACGCCTGCCATGCCTCCTCATCGACCGCGAGCGGCAGAAGACGATCGCGCATGGCCTCCGCGGCTTTGTAGCCTTCCGCGATCAGTGCACGGTAGCGGCGCCAGTCGAGCGATCCGTACGCGCCGAGCGGCACATTGATGACGACGTCGGCGCTGGCGAGAGCCTTGAGGCTGTTGGCCCGCATCATCGCGTCGAGCGTCTGGCCGCTCAGTCCGAGCAGCGAATAGTTGATCTTGTCTGCCGCCAGGTCGGACAGGTCGCCGACGTTGACGGCGATGACCCGGTCCGCGCCCATCCCTCGTGCGACGTCAGCGGGTACGTTGTTCATCGCGCCGCCGTCCACCAGCACGTGCCCTTCGAACTCGACCGGGGGAAAGATGAGCGGCAGAGACATCGTGGCCCGCATGGCGGTCGCCAGGGACCCGTGATCGAGGACGATGAACTTCGCGGTTCTCAGGTCCACGGCCACGGCGCGGAAAGGGGTCGGCAGTTCATCGAAGGAGAGCGCGTACGAGGTCGCCGTGATGCCGCCGATCATCAACTCCACCTGCTGCCCATTGTTGAGGGCCGTTGGTGCCTTGATCCCGCGTTTGAATCCGAACTCGAGGTGCGACGGATAGTCGCGGGCGTCGCGCTTGCGGCGCACGTTCTTGAACTCGAAGTTCGAGCTGCCGAACATCGCGTCCCAGTCCACGCCCGAGAGCATCGCTTCGATCTCGTCGGCCGACATACCGGTCGCGAACGCGCCGCCGATCAGTCCGCCCATGCTCGTGCCGGCCGCCACGTCGATCGGAATGTGGTGCTCGTCGAGCCAGCGAATGACGCCGACATGCGCGATGCCACGGGCGCTGCCGCCGCCAAAGGCGACGCCGATCTTCGGCCGGGCCGGCGCTGGCGGCGATTGCGCTTCGGCTGTGCGAGAGCACGGCAGACTGAGCAGGAGAAGGAGTGCGGCCGCAGTGCGGGTCGCGGCGTACCGGATGCGGGTCACGAAGGCCTCACACATAGGGACATGAACAATGACAACACCGCGCCTGCTGGTGCGGGTCGGGCTGCGTGTCACTGTAGCGCGAGTCGGCGCGAATGTCGCTGCCCCGCGAGTGAACCTCGCAGCACGCGATCATCGCCGGCGCGGCGAATACGCCGGCGACAGTTCAGCAATTGATGGCGAACCTCGTTCACTCCTGGTCCGCCTTCGCCCGGGAGGTTCCGGCTGCCTGTCCGACCGCGGTCTTCACCATCGTGGCGGTTGCGAATCCCATCGTGTAGCGGCCTACGTCTCCGGCGCCGTCGATGACCACCACGACCGGCAGGTCACCGGACTTCGCGAGCGCCAGCGCGCTATGCGGAGGTAACTCGTCACAATGGTACTCGGCACGGATGTGCGCGTCGCGATCGACGACCACCCGGTCTGCGACGAGCTCATGGCGCGCCAGCCACGCCCGCGCGACCTCGGGTTCGTCGTCCGTCACGCTGACAAAAGCGGGAGCGTTCGCCCCGATGGAGCTTCGGAGATCGTCAATGACTCGCAGTTGCTCGACGCAGGGTCGGCACGGCACGCGCCAGAAGACCACGACAACCACGCGACCTCGCAGATCCGACAGTCGGACCAATTGGTTCTCCAGATCGGGGCCGCTGAATGCGGGGGCCGGTCCGCCAGACCATTCGAGTCGCGTGTACGCACTGTGATCCACACGGTCGATCGCCCAGGCGGGTGGCGGTTCGTTCAGCGACAGTGAGCTGACCGTGAATGTCCATCGCTGCGGCGGTTCGTCGAATCGCTCCTGCAACACGAGGAATCGGTGCATGTCGATGCAGAGCTCCACGTGTACCAGCCGCCGGTTTCGAGCTCGACTGCCCAGTAGCCATCCCAGCCCGCGACATCGTGCGGATTGACAGGCGGCGTGGGAATCTGGAAGCGCCTCCGGCGCGCTTCCTTCTCCGCTTCCTCGGCAGCATCCACTCTCGCGAGCGTTTCGCGGATTTCCCGATCCTCGGCGCGCCGGGGAAGCCACCGAAACGTGTGGAGCGCGAGCTGGCCGGCCGCACAAAGCAGGAAGAGAGCGACAGTGCTCACGTGGTCGGGTTGCGCATTGTCCGAGTTGATGGTGCGTGAAGCACGCTCACAACCGCTTTTTACTGCGCGCCACCAACGGTTGCGGCCGATGGCGGGATTTTATAGCGGAGATGGGCCTACGCTTAGCCTGAACCATGCGACGATCTGAGCATCCCGGTCGCGGCTCACACTACGGTCCGTCACAC
>JBKPMA010000639.1:0-2470 GCA_046731935.1 Acidobacteriota bacterium | reverse complement strand
GTTTTGACCGTCGCCCCCTGGCCGTCCCAGCTGTGGATGAGCGGGTTGGCCGCGGTGGATATGCGATTGATCGAGGACACTTCCGAAGCGTCGAGGCTCACGTGCACGATCGGGACGGTCACGCCCACGTCGAGTCGATCGGTCAATCCGTAGTTCACGAAAAAGGCCGTCGTGGAGCTACTGGCCTTCAGTGAGAGTGCCACCTGCACGAGATCGCCTTCGAACGCCGGGTTCTTGTCGCCGCCCCCGCCGCCAGGCGCTCCGTCCGGCTGCTGACCCGGGCAGCAGTCGTTGTGCTGCAGATAGAAGTTGATGCTGCCGTTGTCGAGATCGGTGTTCTCGAAGCGGTCGTACGACGTGTGCTGGAAGTTGAGCCCTGCACTGAACCGCCCCTTGCCGTTCGTCAGCGCGCGCTCGGCGAACGACGGACCGAAGCTCTCGCTCGATCGCGAGAACGAGCGGGACTTCGAATCGAACGAATAGGTGAAGCCGCCCGACGACGATCCGATCGGGAAGGTTGCGAGCTGTGAGACGAGCGCTTTGTTCAACTCGAACGGCGCGGCCGTCTGCGCGAGTCCGGGAAGGAAGTGCGCTTCGTGTGGGTTGCCTGCGACCGTATTCGTGGTCGACTTCATCACGATGGACCGATACAGCAGGTCCACGAGGAAACCGGCCAGCGGCGGATCGGCAGAGGCCCGTTGCACAGGCAGGAGCAGACAGACGAGGGCGACACTTGGAACCACGAAGCGCACGCGCACGGCGGGAACTCCTTTTGGGCGTTGTTGGCGACGCTCTTCAGCGAGCGAACATTGTTCGGGATTCGTCGAGCACTGTCAACGATAGCAGTGCGCCGCACGCGCCGTACGTTTCACGACGTCGTAAAGGCCGTGGTGTCATGCGAGCTCGTATACGCCACGAGCACGGTGCCCCGCGGCAGGGTCAGTTGGAATGCATCGGAGGCGGCAGGCACGAACCAGACGTGGCCGCGCTCGGTCGGCTGCTCCGCGAGTGTACCTGCGCCGTCGAGCACGATGATCAGGTGGTAGTGCCCGGCGTTTGGCGTGAAGTCGAGCGCGTCACGAATCCGCCATCGCTCGAGGGTGAAGTATCGACACCGCGTGAGCCGATCGCGATCCGGCGCAATCGGTACGATCGCGTTGTTGACGCCGTACGGCTTCAGGTCGGCGACCGTGAATCCATGGTCGAGGTGCAGCTCTCGAGGCCGGCCGTAGTCATACAAACGGTAGGTGATATCGCTGTTCTCCTGCACCTCAACCGCTGTGACGCCGGCTCCGATCGCGTGCACCGTGCCCGCCGGAATCAGCCACGTGTCGCCGACGGTGGTCGGCCGCCAGTCGAGGAGGTCTTCGATGGCCCCGGATCGGGCCGCGGCAACTGCTTCGGCACGCTCGAGGGGCCGACGGAACCCAACACCCAGCTCGGCCTTTTTCGTCGCACCGACGATGTGCCACGCCTCCGTTTTGCCGAGCGACGCGTGATGCTGTCTTGCGTACTCGTCGTCTGGATGCACCTGCACCGACAACCGCTCCGACGTGAACAGCATCTTCACGAGCAGCGGACAGATGCCGCCGCGCGCGTCGCATCCGATCAACGCTTCGGGATCCGCGGCAATCGCGTCACCAAAGGTCGAGCCGCCGACGACCGCATTCTCGTTGACGGTAAACCACGCCTCGCCGATGGAGACGGCGGGGTGTTCGGCAGGGAACCACGGTGCAAGCGTCCGGACGCCCCAGGGACGCTCTTTGAACAGCGGCAACAGACGGAACGGCTGCATGATCACATTGTATTGGCGAGCGCGTTACAGGCTGGCCGCCAGAATCTCTTCCAGTTCGGCGCGCTCGAGCGGCAGGGGATTGCTGCGCATGCTGTTGGCCCTGGCAGCACCCGCGACGATCCCGTCCGCATCCTGTGCCGTTATCCCGTACGCGGCCAGTCCAGGGACGTGGAGATCGCTCGTCAGCCGGTAAAGCCAGTCTGCCAAGGTGTCGGGCGCGGCGCCCGATCGGCCGGTCACGAGGGAGGCGAGCGTTCGGAAACGTTCGAGTGCGGGATTGTCCGCAGCTCGCTCCCGCAGCGCGCGGATGTTGATACGTGTCGCCGACGGCAACAGGGCGGCACACACGGCGCCATGCGCGATATCGAACCGTCCGCCGATGGCGGCGGCAAAGCCGTGGACCGCGCCAAGGCCGGCGTTGGCCAGTGCGAGACCGCTGCAGAGGCTCGCGAAGGCCATGTCGGTGCGCGCCTCCACGTCCGTGCCATTGGCGACGGCGCGAGGCAATGCGCGAACCAGTCGCGGTAGCGCTTCGAGGCACAGCGCATCGACGAGGGGATTCGCTTTCGACGACACGAACGGCTCCAGCAGCTGCGTCAGCGCATCGAGTCCAGTCGACGCCGTGAGCCCGGGTGGCAGGTCCACTGTGAGTGCAGGATCCACGACGGCAAGCCT
>JBKPMA010000638.1:0-5318 GCA_046731935.1 Acidobacteriota bacterium | reverse complement strand
GTGGTCTGGGTGCCGGGATTGGCGCTCGATGACGCTGCGCGCGTCACGGCCGATACGAAGGCCGTGGTAGTCTTGACAATGTTCCAGGTCGGAGGACCCGCGTGAATTCGACGCTCAAGAGTCTACTCTTCTGGATGGTGCTCGTCGTCGTCGGGGTCCTCGTGTGGACGTTTTCCACCAGATTCCAGGCGCACGATTCGGCCGTCAGCTTCAGCAACTTCGTGCAGCAGGTGGAGCAGGGCCAGGTCGCGAGCGTCACGATCACGGGGAATGAAATCACCGGGATCCTCAAGTCCAACGAAACCTTCACCACGCACGCGCCAGCCCAGTACGAAGGGCTGGCCAACCGGCTGATTGAAAAGGGTGTCGTCGTCCAGGCCAAAGAGCCGACCACGAGCCCCTGGGCAACGCTCATCTATTCTTGGGCGCCCATCCTGCTCCTGATTGGCTTCTGGATCTTCTTCATGCGCCAGATGCAGAGCGGCGGCAACAAGGCGCTCTCATTCGGGAAGAGCAAGGCGAAGCTGTCGTCCAGCGCGCAGAAGAAAGTGACCTTCAAGGATGTGGCGGGCGTCGACGAGGCGAAAGAAGAGCTGCAGGAAATCATCGAGTTCCTGAAGGAACCCCAGAAATTCCAGAAGCTCGGCGGGCGTATCCCGAAGGGCGTGCTCCTGATGGGCCCCCCGGGAACCGGGAAGACGCTGTTGGCGCGCGCGGTTGCCGGCGAGGCCAACGTCCCCTTCTTTTCGATCAGCGGCTCGGACTTCGTCGAGATGTTCGTGGGCGTCGGCGCGTCGCGCGTGCGTGACCTCTTCGAACAGGGAAAGAAGAACGCGCCCTGCATCGTCTTCATCGACGAAATCGACGCGGTCGGCCGGCACCGCGGTGCTGGACTCGGCGGTGGTCACGACGAGCGCGAACAGACGCTGAACCAGCTGCTCGTCGAGATGGATGGCTTCGAGAGCAACGAAGGCGTCATTCTCGTTGCCGCGACGAACCGTCCAGACGTTCTCGATCCCGCCCTCCTGCGGCCTGGCCGTTTCGATCGGCGGATCGTCGTCAACCGTCCCGACGTGAAGGGACGTGAAGGCATCCTCGCGGTCCACACGAAGAAGATTCCGCTGTCAGACGATGTGGATGTGAGCGTGCTGGCGAGAGGAACGTCGGGTTTCTCGGGTGCAGACCTCGCCAACCTGGTGAACGAAGCCGCGCTGAGCGCCGCACGCATGAACATGAAGGTCGTGCGGATGCTCGACTTCGAGTACGCGAAGGACAAGGTCCTCATGGGCTCGGAGCGCCGCTCGATGATCATCAGCGACGCCGAGAAGAAGATCACCGCGATCCATGAGGCCGGGCACGCGATCCTGACGGTCACGCTGCCGCACGCGGACCCGATCCACAAGGTCACGATCATTCCGCGCGGCATGGCGCTCGGTCTCACGCAGCAGCTGCCGGTCGACGAGAAGCACAACTACTCTCGCGACTATCTGAACGATCGGATCGCCATTCTGCTGGGCGGCCGCATCGCCGAAGACATGGTGCTCGGACAGATCACGACGGGCGCCGGCAACGATCTCGAGCGCTCCACGGAGATGGCTCGCAGCATGGTCTGCGAGTGGGGCATGAGCGACAAGATGGGCCCGCTCACGTTCGGCAAGAAGGAAGAGCAGATCTTCCTCGGCCGCGAAATCGCCCAGCGGTCCGATTTCAGCGAAGACACGGCGGTTCGGATTGATCAGGAAGTCAAACGGATCGTCACCCACAACTACGAGCGGGCGACGGAGATTCTCAAGGCGAACCGCGCCCGTCTGGAGCGCATGGCCGAAGAGCTGCTCCTTCGCGAGGTGCTCGACGGCGATCAGGTGCGCCGGATCGTAGCCGACCTGCCGATCGAGGAGCCGGTGCCGTCGCGTCCGAACGAGCCGACCGCCTCGCCGGCCGAGGACCGGGTGCGCTCGCGCGACCAGCGTCCGGCCATCGTGCCACCGCTCAATAAGCCCTTACCGCAGGAATAGGCGGAGCCAGGCAGCCTGCAGCCGCACCGGTGGCTGCAGGACTGGCGCCCAGTCTCTCTGCGCCGTCCTGCCGTGACTCCGCGTTCACGCTTCCACATTCCGCTGCCGGGTCGAAGCCCCCTCGTGCTGGGGGTTCGCACGCTCCTGATGGGCGTGCTCAATCTCACGCCAGACTCGTTCGCAGATGGCGGGCGCTACGCGGATCCGGCGGCCGCCGTCGAGGCGGCCCTCGCCATGGTTTCCGGGGGCGCCGACCTCATCGACGTCGGAGGCGAGTCCACCCGTCCCGGGGCGTCGCCCCTTTCGGCGGCTGACGAACGAGCCCGAGTCGAGCCCGTCCTCCGGAGTCTGGTGCCGGCCGTGTCGGTCCCCGTCTCCATCGATACCTACAAAGCGGAGGTCGCGGCGGCGGCTCTGGACCTCGGTGCCACGATCGTCAATGACATCAGTGCCTTAGAGTATGATTCGGCCCTGTCGACGGTAGTGGCCGGCCGCGGCGCAGCACTCGTGCTCATGCACACGCGCGGACGGTCGAGCGAGATGTACCGGCACGCGCACTACGACGACGTGGCGGCCGAGGTAGCGCGCGAGCTGGATGCGCGCGTGACCGCTGCTGTCGAGGCTGGAGTCCCCCGCGAGGCGCTGATCCTCGACCCCGGCCTGGGGTTTGCGAAGCGCGCCGAGCACAGCGGCCGGCTGCTGGCCGACCTTGGCCCCGTCGCCCGGCTTGGAAGGCCTCTCCTCGTCGGACCGTCGCGAAAGTCGTTTCTCACACGCGCCCTCGGCGCACGGCTGCCCGCGGAGCGCGAGTGGGCGACGGCTGCCGCTGTCACGGCGGCGGTTCTTGGTGGCGCGCACATCGTGCGGGTGCATGGTGTGACGGCGATGGCGGACGTCGTGAAAGTGGCCGACATGTTGAGACGCGACGCGGGACTCGATTGCGACGGGAGCGGTGAGACACGATGAACCTGGGCGGCGAACTGTTCGGACACCCGCCAACGGCCTGGCGCGATGTTCTCGACATCGCCATTGTGTCGATCCTCATTTACGAGGTCCTCAAACTCATTCGGGGCACGCGGGCGGCGCAGATGGCGCTCGGCGCCGGTCTCGTCGTGTTCCTGCTCTTCTTCTCGCAGGCGGCGAATCTCGAGACGGTCAACTGGCTGATCCGGAACCTCGCCGGATATCTCGTGTTCGCGGCCATCGTGCTATTCCAGTCCGACATCCGGCGTGCGCTGGCGCACTTGGGGCGGGCTCCCTTCTTCCGCCTGTTGGCGCGTTCAGAATCCACTGAAGAGGCTGCGGAGGAGATTGCCGTCGCCGCGTCGATGCTCTCGAGCCGCCATGTGGGCGCGATCATCGCCATCGAGCGCGAGATCGGACTTCGCAACTACATCGAGAGCGGTATCCCGCTCGACGCGAAGGTCACCTACGACCTGCTCGTGACGATCTTTCAGCCGACGTCGCCTCTGCACGACGGCGCCGTGATCATCCAGGAGGATCGCGTAGCGGCGGCGGCCTGTTTTCTTCCGCTGACGGTGAATCCGCGCTTGAGCCGTGAGCTCGGATCGAGGCACCGCGCCGCCATCGGTCTGACCGAGGAAAACGACGCCGTTGCCGTCGTCGTCTCCGAAGAGACCGGCGTGATTTCGCTCGTGCTCGATGGCGAGATCGAACGCGGGTTGTCGCAGGATGCGCTGCGGCAGCGGCTCGGACAGTTGATCAGTTATCGACGCGGTACGTCGAGGCGACGCGCGCGCGCGAGGCAGCAGTGACGCGCCGCATCCTTGCCCGTTTCGGCCTGCAGGCGCTGTCAATCGCGCTTGCGGTGGTCCTGTGGTTTCTCGTCGCCGGACAGCAGCAAGCCGAGCGATCGCTGCGCGTCGCGCTGGAGTTCCAGAACATCCCGGAGTCCCTCGAGATGACCGGCGAGCCGCCGAGCGCCGTGGACGTGCGCGTGCGTGGAGCGGCAGGCACTGTGGCGCAGCTCCGCAGCGGCGACCTCATTGTTCTCGTTGACCTCCGGTCCGCGCGCGCGGGCAAGCGACTCTTCCACCTGACGCCAGCGGAAGTGACGGTGCCGCACGGTGTCACCGTCCTGCACGTGCTGCCCTCGACGGTGTCACTCCAGTTCGAAACGTCGGTGAGCAAGCGCGTGCCGGTCGTGCCCAGCGTCGAAGGCACGCCCGCGCCTGGCTTCGTCATCGGTCCCGTTGTGGCCGCACCGGCCAGCGTCGATGTGATCGGTCCCGAGAGTATCGTGCAGCAGCTCTCGCAAGCCACGACGGAACCCGTGAACGTGAACGGCGCGAGAGCGCGCGTCCGGGACAACGTCACGATTGGGCTGCCTGAGTCGATGGCACGGCTCCGCCTTCCGCGGGACGCCATCGTCACGGTCGAAATCCTCCCGGCGCCTGTGGAGCGGCTGGTGAGCGACGTGCCAGTGACCGTTCGCGGGACCGGCCACGGCGTCCGCGCGCGCGTGTCGCCGCGTCAGGTGGCCGTCACGGTCAGCGGGCCCGGCAACCTCGTGCGCCAGTTGTCAGCCCAGTCGATTCCTGCCTTCGTGGACATTACGGGCCTGACGCGCGGACAATACACGCTGGCGGTTCGCTTCGATCCAACGACCAACTATTCGGCACTCGCGGCGCAGCCAGCCAGCGTGCGGGTGACCATTCCGTAGATGACGATGACACCTCGACTCTTCGGCACAGACGGCGTTCGCGGCAAGGCCGGCACGTATCCGCTCGACCACCAGACCGTGCGTCGTCTCGGCGCCGCGCTTGTACGGGCGCTTCCCGAAGGCCATCCACGCGTCCTGATTGGCCGCGACACGCGCGAGTCTGGCGAATGGATCGAGCGCGAGCTGGCACATGGCGCGCGTGCGTGTGGAGCGGACGTCATGAGCGCCGGCGTCATACCGACGCCCGGCGTGGCGTACCTGACAGGGAGCTCGGATTTCACCGCGGGCGTCGTGATCTCGGCATCACACAATCCCTTCGAAGACAACGGCATCAAGGTGTTCTCGGGCGCCGGCGAAAAGTTCACCGATGACCTCGAACGTCACGTCGAGTCGATCGTGGCGGATACCTCGTGGTCGGTACCGGAAGGCGAGGCGGACGCGGTTCCCGGCGAGAGCCTCGTGAATCGCTATGTCGGGCATCTCGAGACGATCGTCGCGGACGCAGGCCGGTTGCGTGGCACGCGGATCGCGCTCGATTGTGCGAACGGCGCGACCACGCGTGTGGCGCCACGTGTGTTCCGCGAGCTCGGATTCGACGTCACGACCATCGGGAACGAGCC
>JBKPMA010000637.1:0-3394 GCA_046731935.1 Acidobacteriota bacterium | reverse complement strand
CATCACGCTCGTCCCGTACGGCGCCGCCAAACTCAGGGTTACAGAGTTCCCCCTGGTGCGACAGTGAGGGCTAAAGGCCAAAGGCTAAGGGCCAGGGGCTAAAGCCTCTTGAGCCTTTAGAGCGTTCCCTGCTTCATCTGCTCCATGAGGTAGTCGCAGGAGCGGACGGCCAGCGCCATGATCGTGAGCGTCGGATTCTGACACCCGCCAGAGACGAACGACGACGCGTCCATCACGAACAGGTTTTTGACGTCGTGCGATTGGCAGAACGAGTTCAACACTGACGTCTTGGGATCGTTCCCCATCCGCGCGAGGCCCATCTCGTGGATGCCGAACCCGGGGATGCGATCGGGCACCTGGAACGGGAAGATGTTCTTGGCGCCGCCGGCTTCGAGCATTTCGGCGGCGGTGTTCGCCATGTCGGGAATCATCGCTTTCTCGTTCTCGCTCCAGCCGATCGTCACCTTCAGCACGGGGATCCCCCACGCGTCTACGGTGCCGGCGGGATCGAGCTCGACCCTGTTCTCGAAGCGCGGCAGCATCTCGCCGAAGCCGGCAAAGCCGATCGACGTCACTCCCGCATCGAGAATGGCCTTCTTGTAGGCGTTGCCGAATCCGGGCACGTTGAAGTTGAAGCTGTTGTTGCCGCCGCCCTGGAAGCCGAATCCGCGCAGGAAGTTCTTGCTGCGATCGCCGTTCATCGTGTTTCGGAACCGGATCGTGTAGAGACCGCTCGGGCGTTTTGGCGAGTTCAACGACGGCTTCGGTGCCGGAACATCCGGGAACTGTCCGCTCGCGCCGCCTGCGACCCAGAGGTGATCCATCAGGTAGTGACCGACCACGCCGCTCGAATTGGCCAGTCCGTTTGGATACTGTCTGGTCGCGGAGTTGAGCAGGATACGGCTCGATTCGAGCGCCTGCGCGCACAGGATGACGTTCCGCGCCTTGATTTCCTTCGGCTCCCGCGTCACGCGATCGATGTAGAGCACGCCGGTGGCTTTGCCCGAGTCGGGATCGACCAGAACCTTGTAGACCATCGCGTCAGTGATGAGCGTGCAGTTGCCGCTCCTGAGCGCGTCGGCCACGGTCGTGAACGCCGAATTGAAGTACGAGTGCGTCATGCACCCGCGCTCGCAGGGCCCGCAGTAGTGACAGGGCTGGCGTCCGTTGATTGGTTTGGTGATGTTCGCGGAGCGGCCGACTGTAATCGTTCGTCCGAACTTCGCCTTCACGCGCGTGCGGAGCTGCGTTTCCGCGCACGTGAGCGGCATCGCCGGATGGAATTTGCTGTCGGGCAGCTCGGGCACGTTCTCGGGCATACCCTGGATGCCGACGTAGTCTTCGACGATCTCGTAGTAGGGAACCAGATCCTTGTACTCGAGCGGCCAGTCCTCGCCGAAGCCGTCGAACGACTTGCCTTTCAGATCCTGCTGGCTCAATCGATAGCTCTGACGTCCCCACACGTTCGTGCGGCCGCCGACGACGCGCATCCGTCCCTGCCAGGAGAACGGCTTGTCCTTCTCAGTGGTGTAGGGCTCTTCGAGATCGTTGGCGAACCACTTGTAGTTGTATTCCATGCACGCGTAGCAGTCCTTCTGGACCGGACGCGTACGGCGCAGCAGCTCGTTGGCCTTGTCGCGGTACTTCAAATCGAACGCCGGCGTGTGCTCGGTGAAGCTGCTGTCGTCCTGCTTCTTCCCGGCCTCGAGCAGCGCCACTTTGATACCGGCCTCCGACAGACGCTTGGCCGCCCAACCGCCCGACGCGCCAGACCCGACGACAATGACATCGTACGGCCCGGTCGCATGACCCGCCGCCTGTTTCGACTGCTGCGCCACGAGACACCTCGCACGGTGGTGCGACCACCTGGAATTCCGTTGACTGTAGCGTGAAGCCGACGCGACGGCAAGGCGAAGTGGACGGGGCTACAGGCTTACAGGCTATAGGCTGCAGGCTGCAGGCGATGAAGACCGGAGACCGTAGACCGACGACTGACAAACCGAAGACTGCAGACCAAAGACTCTAGACCGAAGACCGAAGACCGGCTAGACTCGGCTCCTATGAGCGCCCAGAACTCGTCCGGCGAGAAGCCTGCCGTTCTTCCCCTCGTAGAGACCTCGGATCCGGTGTCGACCGGCATCCGCCGCCGCGCGGTGCTGCAGTCACTGGTGGGCGGACTCGGCGCGGGACTGGCGATGCCTGCCCTGGCCGACGCGCACCCGATGCAGCAGCACGCGGGCGATCACGCCAAGATCACGGCCGCGCACACCAAAGCGGCTCAGGCGGCGTACAAACCGGAGTTCCTGGATCAGCACCAGCTCGAGACCCTGACGTCCCTGGCCGAGCGCATCGTTCCGGGATCAACGCAGGCCAAGGTGGCGCCGTTCATCGATCAGCTGCTCGCGGTGGATACGCAGAACGATCAGAAGAGCTTCCTCGGCGCGCTGGGAGCCTTCGACATGCTCGCCATCACCGAGCACAACAAGCCGTGGAAGGCATTGACGGCCGAGCAGCAGGACGCGTTGCTGACCACGGCCTCGACCGCGGCGCCGGGAGGCGGCGGCGGATCCGGCATGCCTTTCGGCCCTCCGGGTGGGCAGGGCGGCAAGCTCACGATCCGGGATCACTTCAACAATTTGCGCGAGTGGATCTCCGGCGGCTACTACTCGTCGGAGATCGGCATGCGCGAGCTCGGCTGGACCGGGCAGTTGTTCTTCGACAAGCTTCCCGGCTGCGACCACCCCGACGGACACGCATAAGGCCTGGGGGCGCGTACAACTCCGCGCCCCAACCTCGTTTTCGTTTTTCGCGTTCGGATTCGGCCTGGCGACGTGGCGTTGTCGAGGGTCGAAGACGAAAACGAACACGAATACGACAGCGTCAGCTCTCTATCTTCCCGCTTCCCTCGACAATCCTCACGTACCGGTCGATCGGCACGTTCGTGAATCGCTCGACGCGGCCGCTCGGCTGCGGCCACTTCACTTCGATCCACTCCACGCTCGTGGCGGTGCCAAGGCCCAGCACCTCGCGTGGGTCGTGCGTGGACAGATAGCTGCCGCCGCCCACCTTGAAGCGGATCCGCTTGGTGCCGCCGACCGACCACGTGATGACGGCCCCGATCGCGTCGCGGTTGCAGCCCGTGCCTTGCAGCGTGACGCCGACCCAGTGGTTCCCTTCGCCGGCGTTGTTCTTCAACAGGACCGGCGCCAGGCCGTTGTTGCCGATGAACACATCGATCCGGCCGTCGTTGTTGTAGTCGCCAATCGTGAGGCCGCGCGCGGGGAAGGTCTTCGAGAAGACCGGGCCCGCTTGCGCGCTCACATTCGACAGCTTCTGTCCGTCGTTGTGGAACAAGACCAGCGGGTCCTTGTATCGCACCTGCTGCGAATACATC
>JBKPMA010000636.1:0-9319 GCA_046731935.1 Acidobacteriota bacterium | reverse complement strand
GGCGCGCACCAGGTGAGCAAGGAAAAGCGCTGGTTCGTCAACAGCCCGACCTGGGCGCCTGACAGCCAGTACATCTACGCACGCCGTCACTTCGTCAAGGAACGATCGAACGGAGCCGGCGAGATCTGGATGTTTCACATCAGCGGTGGCGAGGGACTGCAGGTCACCGAGAAGAATGGCTGGCAGAAGGATGCCGGGGAGCCGGCGGTGTCGCCGGATGGCCGCTTCCTCTACTACAGCAAGGACGTGAGTCCAGGACAGACCTTTCAGTACGACAAGAACCCATACGGAACCATCTACGCGATCGTGCGCCGCGATCTGTCGAGCGGCCGCGAGCGCACGGAAGTAGAACGGCCAGGCGGATCGATCACGCCGCGGGTCTCACCGGACGGACGCTCCCTCGCGTTCATCCGGCGCGTGCGCTTGAAAACGGTCCTCTTCGTGCGCGACCTCGCGTCGGGCACAGAACGGCCCGTCTGGGACGGCCTCGATCGCGACGAACAGGAAGGTTGGGCGTTGCAGGGCGTCTACCCGCAGTACGCGTGGACGCCTGACGGACGAGCCCTGGTCATCTGGGCGCAGGGACACATCTGGCGCATCGACGCGACGACTGGCCAACCGTCGCAGATTCCGTTTCACGCACATGTGGAACAGACGCTCACCGATGCCGTCCGCTTCCCTCAGGACGTGCACCCCGCGCGGATTCCCGTGCGCATGCTGCGTCACGTGGTCACGGCGCCTGACGGCTCGCGCGTCGTGTACAGCGCGCTGGGGCACCTCTACATCAAGCGGCTGCCGGATGGCGAACCGGCGCGCTTGACGAAGGATGACGCCATCGAGGCGTTCCCGTCGTTTTCACGCGACGGGCGTTCGATTGCGTACGCGTCGTGGACCGACAAGGACGGCGGGCGCATCCGGGTCATTTCGCCGGAGGGCGGCGCCGCGCGCGACGTCGTGGCGACACCGGGCCACTACGTCGAGCCGTCATGGTCGCCTGACGGCCGCCTGATCGTCTATCGCGCCGTCGGACGCGATATCTACCGCGGCTTTCGGTGGGCCACCGAGCCGGGATTGTTCGTCGCCAACTCGGACGGCAGCGGCTCGCCGCGATTCGTGCAGCAGGATGGCCTCGAACCGCAGTTCGACCACACGGGGGGACGGATCTACTTCCGCGACCGTCGGGGCGAGAAGTACGTCCTCGCCAGTGTGCGCGTGGATGGCGGCGACGAACAGGTCCACCTGCAGTCCGACAACGCGACCCAAATCGTGCCTTCACCGGACGGCCGGTGGGTGGCATTCGCAGAGCGCTACCACGCCTTCGTCGCAGCGTTTCCGCGATCCGGACGCCCGATCGATATCGGGCCCAAGAGCGAAGCGTTCCCGGTTGCGAGAATTTCGCAGGACGCCGGCCTTTATCTCCACTGGTCGGGTGACAGCCGCACCGTGCACTGGGCGCTCGGCCCTGAGCTCTTCAGCCGCGATCTCTCGCACACCTTCACGTTCCTCGACGGTGCACCCTCAACGCCCTCGGAGCCTGAATCGAAGGGTGTACCGGTCGGCTTTACGGCCGCTACGGATGTTCCGGCTGGATCAGTCGCGTTCGTGGATGCCAGGATCGTCACCATGGCAGGCGAGGCGGGACGATCCGGCGGCGCGACTGCCGGTGTCATCGAGCACGGCACGGTGGTCGTGGAGGGCAATCGCATCGTTGCGATCGGACCGTCCGGACAGGTCCAGGTACCGGCCGGTGCGGCACGTGTGGACGTGCGCGGCAAGACGATCATCCCGGGCCTGATCGATGTCCACGCGCACGTCAACGGCGAAGACGACGGGTTGATTGCGCAGACGACGTGGTCCCTCGTCGCCAACCTGGCCTATGGGGTGACCACGTCGCACGATCCATCGAACGATACCGAGACCGTGTTCACGAACGCCGAGATGATCCGTACCGGCGCGAAGCTCGGTCCGCGGCTGTTCTCGACGGGCACGATCCTCTACGGTGCAGAAACACCGTTCAAAGCGGTGGTTGACACCTACGAGGACGCGCTGGCGCACCTGCGACGGATGAAGGCCGTCGGCGCGTTCAGCGTGAAGAGCTACAACCAGCAGCGTCGAGATGCGCGCCAGATGATCCTGAAGGCGGCGCGTGAGCTGCAGATGATGGTCGTGCCCGAAGGTGGGTCGCTCGTCTATCTGAACGAGACCATGGTCCAGGACGGGCACACGGGCGTGGAGCATTCATTGCCGGTGCCGATGGTCTACAAGGATCTGCAGACCCTCTTTGCCCGGAGCACCGTCGGCTATACCCCGACGTTGATCGTCGCGTATGGCGGCCTTTTCGGCGAGAACTACTGGTATCAGCACTACAACGTCTGGGAGAACCAGCGGCTGCTCACCTTCACGCCTCGCGACATCATCGACGCGCGGTCGCGGCGGCGTCCGATGGCCGCCGACGATGACTTCAACCACATGCGGGTCGCGAAGGGGGCAAAGGCCATCCGCGATGCCGGGGGACACGTCCAGCTCGGCGCTCACGGCCAGCTGCAGGGCCTCGGCGCCCATTGGGAGTTGTGGATGCTCGCGCAGGGCGGCATGACGCCGCTCGAAGCCCTGGCGTGCGGCACGATCGACGGTGCTCGCTATCTCGGCCTCGACCACGACATCGGGTCCCTCGAGAAAGGCAAGCTCGCCGATCTCGTCGTGCTCGACCGGAATCCGCTCGAGGACATCAAGAACAGCGATTCGGTCCGCTGGGTCATGGTGAATGGCCGCTTGTATGACGCCGCTACGATGAACGAGGTCGGGAACCATCCGCGCCAACGGCTGCCATTCTGGTGGGAACAGCAGCCCTGAGGCTGGCACGCGATGTGGAAGTGTGGTGTGATCGGATTGAACGCCAGCTGCCGTCCGTGGAGACATTCATGAAATCAGTGTTCGCTTTCGCGGCCCTATGCGCACTCCTTGCCGCACCGGCGGCCGCCCAGACCCCGACCGTTGACGAGCTGCTTGCCAAGAACATGCAGGCTCGCGGCGGGGACAAGTTGAAGAACGTCAAGACGCGCAAGGTCACCGGCCACGTCTCCACTCAAGGCATGGACATGCAGATGACCGTGCTCGCCAAGCGCCCGAACATGATGCTGCAGGAAATGAAGATGGGCGATCGGCGCCTCGTGACCGCCTACGACGGCTCGCAGGCCTGGGGACTCAACCCGATGATTGGCGACACCGCTCAGGTCTTGCAGGGCATCCAGGCGTCGCTCCTCAAAGATCAGGCGTTCTTCGACGGGCCACTCGCCCTGGCGAAATCGCGCAACGACACGATCGAAGTGGCCGGTAAGGAAGATGTCGATGGCGCAGCCGCGTGGAAGCTGTTGGTCACGCACGAAGGCCGGGTCACGACGATCTATCTCGACGCTCAGACCGGCCTCGAGCGCAAGGTCTCGACCAACGTCACCGACGGCGGCCAGAGCATCGTGATCGAAAGCCTGATTTCGGACTTTCAACCGACCGACGGCATCATGGTTCCTCGCAAGATCAGTACGGTCGTTGGCGGACAGCAGCAGGCGACGGTCGTCATCGACGCTGTGGAGTTCGACGTCCCCGTCGACGATGAGCAGTTCAAGATGCCCACGAAGTAGGACTCACTGACGACGGGGCTCTTACACCCTGAGCCCCACCGCCCTCATCAGCGCGAGTGCGTTGCTGGTCGTGACGACGCCCGGACGCATCCGGTAGTCGAACGTCAATTCGCCCGCGCGGAACTCGTCGGCAAAATGCACGTTCGCGGCGCGAGGCTGCAGGCGATCGGCAATCGACGACAGCGCGAGGTCGTGCGTCGTGACGAGGCCGATCGCGCCTCGGTCCAGCAGACCCGCCAGAATGGCCTCCGCACCGTGCTGACGGTCGTGAGAGTTGGTTCCGCTCAATAGCTCGTCCAGCAGAAAGAGCACGGGCAGCGGTCCGTCCGTGAGCCCCACAATCGCGCGGATGCGCGTGATCTCGGCGAAAAAGCGCGATTGCCCTGCCATGAGCGAGTCCTGCACGCGGAGCGTCGCGCCAATCGCGAGCGGCGAGAGCCGCAGCCTGCGCGCGCGGACTGGTGCGCCGGTCAGCGCGAGCACCGCGTTGACCCCCACGGTCCGGAGCAGCGTGCTCTTGCCGGACATGTTCGAGCCGCTGACGATCAGGAGCCGCTTCGGATCGACGAGACTCACCGAGTTCGGAACCGCCCGTGCCGGATCCAGCAGAGGATGCGCGAGGTCCTCGCCATCGAACACCGCGGGGCCGCCCGCATCGTCGATCTGCGGGAAGGGATCGGTGGGATGTTCGTAGGCGTATCCGGCCAGCGAACACAGGGCCTCGAACTCGCCGAGCGCCTCGAGCCACCGCCCGAGGTGCGGACCGGACCGCGCGCGCCAGCGATCGATTGCGAACGCCACTTGTGGCGTCCAGAGCATGATTGCGGCGACTGGCGCGAACAGCTGGTTCTGTCTGGAGTTCAGCAGATCGACGAGCCGGCGCAGGTCGCGGATCCGATGCGACGGCGGACGTCCGGTGATCTCGAGCCACGCGCGAAGCTTTGCAAGCTTCGACGAGGACACCGGCTCGTGCTCGACGCGCGCGAGTACCTCGGACAAGAGCGCCAGATCGCGTGCGGGACCATCCACCGCGCCGATGATCGCGCGTACGCGCGGACGCATCGCGATCGAGAACGCGATCTCCACGGCGACGAGCACGGCAAACGGAACGGGTGACAACTCGTCGAACGCCCAGCCCAGTGCGGCGAGCGACGTCATCGTTCCGAGTACCGCGGCGAAAATCGGCGGCCATCGAAGCACCATCACGGGCGGCGCGGCGCCCCAGGCCACCAGACGTGCGGTCTCGACGCCTGCACCCGGACTGCCGCCCAACACCGCCAGGTCCTCCCGCAGGTCGAGACGTGGGCGGAGCTCCGCGACCGCCCCCTGACGGGCGTGGATTTCCTGTGGGGTGGCGGGCGCGAGCAGCCACTGGGCCAGGGTTTCTTCACCAGCACGGATACGTGCGGTCGCGATGAGCTCGAAGAGAGACCCGCGCCCGAACAGATCCAGGTCGGCGGCGTATGGGTGATCCGGTTTCAGAAACCGTTCCCCTGCTTCACTCGAGCCGGTCCATCGCCCCTCGAGTCGAGCGAGCCCCTGACTGTAGTGCTGGACGGCCCGCGACGCCCGGTCCCTGGCCTGCAACACGCGGTCGTGCCAGAACGCCAGGCCCAGAAACGCTCCCACCGGCACGAGAATCCAGGCTGCCGAGCCGTCGTGACGGACGAGGACCAGCCAGGCGACCGCAACCGCAAGTCCGACCGTGGCCAACCGCAGGTTCGCCAGCTGTTCGTGCCGGCGGTTCAGGCCGTGCTCCACCGCCGTTCTGGCCTCGAGCCTGGCGGAATACTCGGCGTGCGGCTGGGGAGCGTCGGTCACCGCTGTAGTGTCGGTGGGGCTTGTGACAGGGTCAAGGCGGGGAGGGAAGGTGCGGGCGACGTGCGGCCGAAGGGTGCCCACGGAGGGTGCGGTAGAAGCGTGCGGTCGCAAGTGCACGGCCCGCTTCCCACCTCATCTGCATCCGGAAGGCACCGTTCGCGCGCACCCCGTCCGCACCCGTTGGCCGCACCTTCCGACCGCACCTTTCGCCCGCACCTCTTTCCCCCGAATCGTCCGTGCCCCGGTCGTCATCTCATGTCTGTTGGCCGTTTCCTGCGGCTCGTTGATTCCGCGATAAGATAGGAGACTTTCCCGGTCGGAGTTATGGCCCTCGACGTGACCTCGGCAGAAGGCGGCGTTCTCGACGCCGTCGATCGATTGATCGGCAACACGCCGCTGCTGCGCCTCAGCCGGTTCGAGCAGGAGGTACCGGCGGGCGTGTCGCTGTACGCCAAAGCCGAGTGGCTGAACCCCGGCGGCTCGGTGAAGGACCGCGCGGCGGCCCGGATGATCCTCGAAGGTGAGCGATCCGGACGGCTGACACGAGACAAAGTGATCCTGGACGCCACTTCAGGGAACACGGGTATCGCCTACGCGATGATCGGCGCCGCGCGAGGGTACAGCGTGCGGCTCTGCATCCCCGCGAACGTGACGCCGGAGCGGAAGCGCATCCTGCGGGCGTACGGGGCTGACCTCGTGTTCACGAATCCGCTTGAAGGCTCCGACGGCGCGATCCGGGAAGTCCGGCGGCTCTACGACGAACAGCCGGACATGTATTACTACCCGGACCAGTACAACAATCCTGCGAACTGGCAGGCGCATTACGACACGACGGGGCCGGAGATTCTCGCGCAGACGAACGGGCAGATCACACACTTCGTGGCCGGACTTGGCACGAGTGGCACATTCGTCGGAACAGGCCGTTTCTTCCGCGACCGGAAGCCCGATGTGCGGCTGGTCTCGGTGCAGCCTGACACGGCGCTGCACGGACTCGAAGGTCTCAAGCACATGGAGTCTGCGATCGTGCCCGGCATCTACGACGCGGGCCTGGCGGATCAGGACCTTGGCGTCGGCACCGAGCAGGCGTACGACTACACGCGGCGGCTGGCGACAGAGCAGGGGCTGCTCGTGGGCATCTCGTCGGGCGCGGCGCTGTGCGCCGGGATCGCGGTCGCACGCCAGATCGACGCCGGGCTGGTGGTGATGATCTTCAGCGACGGCGGCGAGAAGTATCTGTCCGAACGGTTCTGGGAAGAGCCCGCCGAGGGCTCGATCATTGGCGGCGTGAATTGATGGTGCCGCCCGGGCTCGCGTAATGCAGACCTCTTCGCTCGTGCTCGACGCCGGCATTCCGGAGGCGATCGAGGCGCATGGATCCGCGACCTATCCGCACGAATGCTGCGGCGCCTTGCTGGGGACGGCTGGCCAGGTCTCGGCGACGTTCGCGCTGCCCAACACTACCGAAGAAGGACCACGCCGCCGTTTTCTCGTCCGGCCTGCCGATTACCGCACGGCGGAACAGGAAGCGAGCCGCAGGGGTCTCGAGCTGCTCGGGTTCTATCATTCGCATCCCGATCATCCCGCGCGGCCGTCGCAGTACGATCTCGATCACGCATGGCCGTTCTTCTCGTACGTGATCGTCTCCATCATGAGCGGCAGCGCCGCCGCGATGACCTCGTGGCGGCTGCGCGATGACCGCTCTGCTTTCGACGAAGAACCGCTGACCCGATCGGCCGACGTCACCGTCGGTGGAGAGAACTGACCCATGTCGAATCGAGTGCTGATCCCCACACCGCTCCGTCCATTCACCGACAAGCAGGACGCCGTGGATGTTGCGGGTGCGACCGTCGGCGAGTTGCTGGCCGACCTGACCCGCCAGTTCGGAGGCCTGAAAAAGCACCTCTATACCGATGATGGTCGGCTGCGGAGCTTCGTGAACATCTATGTGAACGACGAAGACATCCGCTACCTGCAGAAGGAGCAGACGCCGGTCAAGCCGGGCGACACGCTCAGCATCATCCCGTCGGTCGCCGGCGGTGTCGAAGCCGTCGCGGATCGCGAGCTGCCAACGCTGACCGACATCGAATACAAGCGATACAGCCGGCATCTGATCCTTCCCGAGGTGGGCCTCGATGGACAGCGGAAGCTCAAGGCGGCCAAGGTGCTCTGCATTGGCGCCGGCGGCCTCGGCTCTCCGGTGGCGCTGTATCTCGCCGCTGCCGGCGTCGGCACGATCGGCATCGTCGACTTCGACGTCGTGGACTACAGCAATCTGCAGCGTCAGATTCTGCACGGGACGCCGGACGTGGGCCGGTCGAAGCTCGAGTCGGCACGAGATCGCCTGAAGGCCATCAATCCGGAAGTGAACATTGCCTTGCACGACGTCGCGCTGTCGTCCGAGAACGCGCTGCAGCTGTTCGAGCCGTACGACGTCATCGTCGATGGCACCGACAACTTCCCGACGCGCTACCTGGTGAACGACGCGTGCGTGCTGCTCAAGAAGCCGAATGCGTACGGCAGCATCTTCCGGTTCGAAGGGCAGGCGTCGGTGTTTGCGACGGCGGATGGTCCGTGCTATCGCTGCCTGTATCCCGAGCCCCCGCCTCCGGGACTCGTCCCGAGTTGTGCTGAAGGCGGCGTGCTCGGCGTCCTGCCGGGAATCGTCGGGACCATCCAGGCGACAGAGGCGTTGAAGTTGATCCTCGGAGCCGGAGAGCCGCTCATCGGACGCTTCCTGATCGTGGACGCCCTTCGCATGAAGTTCCGCGAGCTGAAGCTCCGGAAGGATCCGGACTGCCCGGTGTGCGGCACGCATCCGACGGTGACGGCGCTCATCGACTACGAGCAGTTCTGCGGCGTGTCGCCGGCGGCTCCGGCTGCCGACACTGGCGACGACAACGAGCTCGAGATCACGCCGGCGCAGCTCAAAGCGCGGCTGGATCGCGGGGACTCGCTCGTCGTGCTCGACGTCCGCGAAGTGCAGGAGTACCGGATCAACCGGATCGAGGGATCAGTGCTCATTCCGCTCGGCGAGCTGCCGCAGCGGGTGAAGGAGCTCGATCCGTCACGCGAGATCATCGCGCAGTGCAAATCTGGTATCCGAAGCGCGAAAGCGGCGGAGTTCCTGCGCCAGCACGGCTACCGCGTGAAGAATCTCAAGGGCGGGATCCTGCGCTGGATCGACGACGTCGATCCGTCGCAGCCGAAATACTGATATCGTGCGCAGGTAATGCTGAGGCTCTCGAAGAAGGCGGATTACGCGCTCATGGCGATGCGGCATCTTGCCCTGCGCTCGGATGCCGGATCGTCGAGCGCCCGCGAGATCGCGGAGCAGTACGACATTCCTGTCGAACTGCTGGCGAAGGTGCTGCAGCGTCTGGCGCGGCGTGGGCTGCTGACGTCGCATCAGGGCACGCGCGGCGGCTACATCCTCAGCCGGCCAGCCTCACAGATTTCGGTCGCTGACGTGATCCAGGCGATTGACGGGCCGGTGGCGTTCACCGCCTGTACGACGGAGCACGATTCGTGCGATCAGTACGGCAAGTGCAACGTGCGGGATCCGCTGTGGAAGATCAAGGACCGCATCCTGCACGCGCTCGCCGTGTTCACGATCAGTGAGCTGGCGCTGGACGTTGATCCCGTGCCGACCGGGCAGGCGCATCCGCTGACGCTGCACCCGCACCCGTAAGCCTGCGGGGTCGGGCCTTCGGGGTCGGGCCTTCAGGGTCGGGCGCGCAAAAGTGAGAAGGCCCGACCCTGGATTTTACGTTCATGGCGCCGACACTGCCCATCTATCTCGACTATCACGCCACAACGCCTGTAGACCCGCGGGTCCTCGAGGCGATGCTACCGTATTTCAC
>JBKPMA010000635.1:0-4449 GCA_046731935.1 Acidobacteriota bacterium | reverse complement strand
TGTTACTCTCGCGTCGTTGCGAAAAGTCCTCATCGGCCTAGCCATTGGCCTCGCCAGCGCCGCACTGGCGCTCGCGCTCGGACAGTCACCCTTTGTGGGCACCGTCGAGATGAAGACTTACGACTGGCGCATGCGCGCCGTCGCCGATCCCTCTGCGGCCCACAAGGACATCGTCATCGTCAACATCGACGAAAAAAGTCTGCGCAGCCTCGAGCCGCTCGTCGGACGCTGGCCCTGGCCACGCGTCATCCACAGCTATCTCCTCGATTTCCTGGCGCGAGCGCCCGTCAAGGTCGTCGCGTACGACGTGCTCTTCACCGAGGCCGATCGCAGGCACTTCCAGGTGGGCGGAGAAGACACGAGCGGTGACCAGTCGGATCAGGCGCTGGCAGAGTCGACCAGGCAGGCCGGCACGATCGTCCACATCGCCGACGCCGTGGCGGAGCCGCTCGAGAGCGATCGAGGCAAGCCCGGCACGCCGGCACCGCCGCTGCCTGGGGCCCCCTTCCATCTGGACGCGTCCGTCGAGGATCGGCCGATCGTCACACCGCCGATTCCGTCGATTGCGAATGCGAGCCGTGCGATCGGGCACAACTTCGTCGTGCTCGATTCCGACGGTCCACTTCGCCGATACGTGCCGTTCATCCGCATCGGCCAGCAGTGGGTGCCGGCGTTGGGAATGGCCGCGGCGCTGATCGCGCTCGACATCCGTCCGGACGACGTGCGCCTGGACCGCGACGGCCTCTGGCTGCGCGACCGCTTTCTCCCGCTGCAGGAAGCGGAGATTCCGAGCTACTACGGCGAGCGCAGGACGTCGCGGCGTGCGCTTCTGCGATATGCGGGCTCGATCATGAACGATGGCCATCCGCTCTATAAGCGCCTGTCGTTCTACGACCTCTTCTACTCGGAACAGCAGATCCTCGCCGGCGAGAAACCGCTCGTCGACCCCGCAACGCTCAAAGGCAAGATCATCGTCGTCGGTGCGACCGCTCCGGCGCTCTCGGATCTGTTCACCGTCCCCGTGTCCGGCAAAATGCCCGGCGCCGCCGTCCACGCGACGATGATCGACGACGTCTTGTCGCGCCGCACGCTGCGGAGAGCCAGGTGGGGGGAATCGGCGGTCGCGTCGCTCGTCGCAGGCGCCGCGCTGGGCGTCGCAGGCACAATGCTCGGTCCCTGGATCGCGATGGCGCTCGCGCTCCTGTCAGCGGCCGGCGTCACCGCGACGCACACGTGGTTGTTCGGCCACGGTGTGTGGCTCGCGCTGGCCGAGCCGCTCATGGCGATTGCACTCGCGACGTTTGCCGGGGTGACCTACCAGTGGGTCGCCGAGGGTCGAGAGAAACAACGCGTCAAGAAGATTTTCCAGCGCTACGTCTCGCGCGACGTCTGCGATCAGCTGATGGACAATCCCGCGCTGGCCTCGCTCGGTGGCCAACGCCGGGACATGTCGGTGCTCTTCTCGGACATTCGCGGATTCACGAGCGTGTCGGAACGCGGTGAGCCCGAAGAAATCGTGGCTCAGCTGAACGAGTACTTCTCACGGATGGTGCCGGTGGTCTTCGCCCATCGCGGCACCGTCGACAAGTTCGTCGGCGACATGATCATGGCGCTCTTCGGCGCTCCGCTCACAGATCCGCAGCATGCCGAGCACGCGGTCGAGACCGCTGTCGCGATGGTCGAAGAGCTGCACCGCATGAACGCCGAATGGGCCGCCGCCGGGCGCCCCACGCTCGACATCGGCATCGGGATCAACAGCGGCGACATGGTGGCGGGGAATATCGGCTCGGAAACGATCATGAGCTACACCGTGATCGGCGACAACGTGAACCTCGGGTCGCGTCTCGAGTCGCTGAACAAGCAATTCGGGTCGCGGATCATCATCAGCGCGGCGACGCGGCAGCGGCTGCAGGGGCAGTATGATATTCGTCCGCTGGGCGGCGTGACCGTCAAGGGCAAGACGCAATCGGTCGATATCTTCGAAGTGGCAGTTCCCGCGCCCGTCGCGGGTGAGGCAGGTGGCGTATGAAGGCAGCGACGAGAGTGGCGATGGTCGGGCTGACGCTGGCGTTACTGGCGCTGCCCGCGGCCCTGCAGGCTCGCCCGGCGCCCGGGTCCGGGCAGCTGGGGCAGATCCTGAAGCGCGCGCAGCAGTTCAAGGATGTCGAGATCAGCGACGACGAGGAACAGCAGCTCGGACAGGCGGTCAGCGAACGCATCCGGAAACGCTACGGTGTGGTGCAGGATCCTGCCATCCACAAGTACGTCACGCTGCTGGGCTCCGTGCTCGCTCAAGCGAGCACGCGCCCGAATCTCGCCTGGCGCTTCATCGTGCTCGATACAGACGGTGTGAACGCCCTGGCCGCGCCCGGCGGCTACATCCACGTCACGCGCGGTGCCCTTTCGCTGATGAAGAGCGAGGCCGAACTGGCAGGCGTACTGGGCCACGAGATCATCCACGTCACCGAGAAGCACACCATCCGCGCCATCCAGAAAGGCAAGCTGGTACAGATGGGTGCGGACGAAACGCTCTCGGGCAACAAGGCGCTCTTCGGCAAACTGGTCGACAAGGCCACTGACGTCGTAATGGCGGGTTTCGGCCGCGGCGAAGAGCTCGAGTCAGACTCGAAGGGTGTCGTGCTCGCCAGCAAGGTCGGCTACGAGCCGCACGGCCTTCCCGCGTTCCTCTCGACGCTGCTCGACCGCAATAAGAATTCGACCCAGAAGCAGGGACTCTTCGCCTCTCATCCAGAGATGCAGGAGCGCCTCGACAAGCTCGCGTCGATCATCAAGACACAGAAACTGGCGGGCACGGCCACGGTCGTCGTACGCTTCAAGCAGAACGTCACGTACACGCCGGTGCCGCTCGCTTCTGTCGCGACGGTCGCTGCGGGGCCGGGTTCCGCCGGCCTCACGAGCGGCGAGACGAAGCCAGCACCTCCGCCGGAGGAGCCGAAGAAGAAAAAGGGCTTCGGTCTGGGCTCGCTGACCAAGTCCAACGCGGGCTCGGAAAAGGAGTCCGCTGAGGTCACAGGGTCGGGTGCCTCTCGAGGCGTGGACACGGAGCGTTCCGCGAAGGGCGGTGCCAATCCAGCTCCAGTCGCCGTGAAGGTGACCGCGGCCGAGATCACTTCGTTCAAGAAGGACGGCCAGCTGCTGTAACGTCGTGCCCGCTGCTACCGACGTCTCGTTCCACGTGATCACCAGCGCCGCCCTGTTCGCGGTGGCGCTGGTCGTCCGCGGCTTCACGACAAATCGCGCCGTCAAGAGCCGGATCCGACTCACGCTGGGGCTGTCCCTCGCGATCCTCGCGCTCGGCGCCGTGCTGACGTGGGGCCGGGTCTCGCCCGCCGTCGCAAGCAACCTCCAGTCGATCGCGCGGCTGCTGTTCGCGCTCGCCGTCATTCACACCGTCGTTCTGGTCGCCGTCAATCCTCTCCGGACCGGGCGAGCGTCCGATCGATTTCCGACGATCGTCCAGGACGCCATCGTCATCGGCCTCTTCCTCATCGTCTCCACCTTTGTTCTCGATGAGAAGTTCCTGACGACGTCGGCGGTCGGCGCGGTGGTCATCGGCTTCGCGCTTCAAGACACGCTGGGCAACATGTTTTCCGGCCTGGCGATCCAGGTCGAGAAGCCGTTTCACGTCGGCAACTGGGTGTCGTCCTCCGGCTTCGAAGGCGAGGTGGTCGAGATCACCTGGCGCGCCACGAAGATCCGGACGCGGCAAGGCAACCTCGTCATCGTTCCCAACAGCGAGGTGGCGAAGCAGGCGATTACGAACTTCTCGGAGCCGGCGGCGCCGACGCGGATTTCGTTCGAGATCGGCGCCAGCTATCACAATCCGCCCAACGACGTGAAAGCCACGATCCGTGAGGTCCTGCGGCAGCATCCGCAGGTGCTCGCGGTGCCGGCCCCTCAGGTCCTTCTGATGGATTTTGCGAGCTCCGCGATTACGTACCGCGCCCAGTTCTGGATCGCGGACCCATCGAAAGACGACCTCATTCGCGATGAGCTGCGGACGGCCATCTACTACGCCTTCGACAGGGGCAAGATCGAGATCCCGTTCCCGATCCAGGTGCAGTACGAGCGGGTCGAGGAACACGAGAGTCAGTCAGACCGCGCGGATCGCGTGCAGCGGATCCTCGAGAGCGCGGCTCTGTTCAGCGCGTTGTCGCCTGATGAGCGGCGGGACCTGGCGCATCGGACGCGCGAGCGCTTCTATGGCAACGGGGAGGCGATCGTCCGCGAGGGTGAGCCCGGCGACTCGGCGTTCATCATCGCCGTAGGACAGGTGCGGGTCACGATTGGTCCGGATCGGCACGAGGTGGCGACGATCGGTCAGGGAGGGTACTTCGGCGAGATGTCGCTGCTGACCGGCGATCCGCGTACGGCCACCGTCAGCGCCGCGAGCGACTGCCGCGTCGTCGAGATCACGGCTGCGGGCTT
>JBKPMA010000634.1:0-6026 GCA_046731935.1 Acidobacteriota bacterium | reverse complement strand
GCGAAAAGATCGGACGCTCGTGGACGGCACGATCCTCCTGACCGTCACGACGGGTGACCTGGTTCGGCTGACCGGCAGACTCGCGAAGAACCCGTCGTTCTGGGTCAAGAACGTCGACATTGCGCGCTCGTACGCACGCCTCGCCGGCGTTGTGGTTCCTGTGTCGCTCACCTCCACCGCTGAAGTCCGCTTGCTCGGAGCGGCGACGCTGCACATGTCATACGTCTACTCGGAAATCGACGGCCGGCGTCTTCCGTAGGCGACTGACCAACACTGCCAGAAGGGCGCGTGATATGTCAGTGGGCCGCCTCGTCACGCTCGCGTGGCGGTCTTGGGACTCGTCGTGGGTCCGCTCGCGCGGCGCACACGCCTCCTGGATGACGATGAAGACATCCATCCAGTCGTCGTGAAGCAAAACGTCCGCGGCAAATCGGCTCACTTAGGAGGACGGGCATGCCCTTCAAGAGTCAGGCCCAGCGCCGCAAATTCGCGCAGTTGCTCGTGGAAGGCAAGATCTCGAACGAAACCTTCGAAGAGTGGAACCGAGAGACCGGCGCGAAACGCCTACCAGAGCGGGCCGGTCGCAAGGCGAAATCCCCAAAGAGGGCGGCCAAGAAGAAATCGCGGACGAAGCGAACGACGCGATCTCGATCTGCAGCGCGGAGTCACAAGCGTTGATGCGGTTGGCGGGCGCCTTCTCGACGACTTTCGACGCCTGCTTACCGTCGAGAGCGTGAGCTGGGATTGGGAAACGAACGAACGCGAGCGATTCTTCAGGGTTTCTTCCGGCCTTTGTCGTCCCGATTGCCGGCCCCCTTGCCGCCAGGCAGAAAACCGCTCTCGTCCCAAGTGATTGGATCGTTCTTCTCTGCGTCGAGGTCCACGATGGTGTTCTGAAAGTGAGCAATCTTCCAGATGCCCTCGCGTTTCGCCATCGTGAACGATCCTCTTGTCTTGATCTCGGCCAGCTCCTGCCCGGTGGGGGTGATGACCGGACCGAACGTCATGGTCGCGACCGCCACTGCCACGTTGGCGGCGATGGGTCGAATCGCAGTCTGTTCGACGCTCATGCGGGTGTTGGCGAAAATCGTCCGATGAATCGTGTCGTGGCCCTTGTAGACGGTGGCCTTTCCGCGCCAGTCATTGCCTGTCACGTTGATCCATTCCACGTCCTCGGTGTCCAACTCATGCATCGCTTTCATGTCATGTCGATTCCATGTGTTCGCGAACTCGTCCACGAGGGCGCGGACTGCCGATTCATCCTCGGTGGTGAACGTTGCCGATGCGCTCATCATTTCAGAGTCCTTGATCCTGCATCCCGACAGGGCAATCACCGCGATTGCCATCGCCAATAGGGTTCGATACATGGCAGTTCTCCGGACTTGCGGTGAAGACCGTCCAGACGCATGGATATCCGGTGAGCTGCTGGACCCGGTGCGCGACAGGATGCACTGTGGGTGCCGCACCGCTCCATCATCGAGGCCGGCGTTACGTGAACGATGATGGGGGAGCGGCGGTATCGCCGGATAGTAAGGATGCGACGCCTGGCCGCTTGTCAGCTGTCCGCAGGCGGTTTTCAGTGGCGAACAGCGAATGGAACGCAGCAGCCAAACCGTCGAGGCGTGCTAGGAACTGTGAAGGTGACTCTCCCGTGAAGGCGCGACAGTCGTGCACCAAATGCATCTGATCGTAGTAGTCCTGATCGCTGGCGACCCGGCTCCAGCTATGGTTGGGGTATCGCAGTTTGTGATCCAGAGCGGCGTTAAATCTGATGATTCGCCCGTAGAGTTTCGGCGGCACACCGACCTGCGCGAGAAAACGCCTCTCGAACTGCCGCGTTGACAGACCGGCGTCGGTCGCCATCGCTGAGACGGCATGCGTGCCGTTGCTGGCAAACAGGCGGCTCGCTGCGACGGCGACCGGGTCCGGACGGCCCTGGCTGCGGGACAGACGGATCAAGCATCGTTCGACGAGATGGACCCGCTCGGCAAAGCCCGGAGCGTCGCGCATCTCCTGTTCGAGCGTCGAGATCTCAGGCCCGATGACGGCATGCGCGTCGTACACGGCGTCGGTGAGGTCCGTCATGCGGATGCCGAATAGCCGGTTGAACCCAGATGGCTGGAAATGAATGGTGAAGTTGTCGATGCGCCCAAAGACGGACAAGCCAGCCCGCGAGCGCGTCTGAGGACCCACGACGGCGACCCGCGGCGAGACGTCGCTCTGACCGGACTCGGGACGGAGGACGCTGTAACGATCGGCGAAGAAAAACGTCAGGAGTTGCTTCGACCGTGCCGGGAGCGGAATATCGAGCGGGACGGAGTCAACTCGGCCGGTCGTCATGCCGTAGGCCCAGACGTACGGCCGCAACACCGCAGTGGATGGCGCCATTCTCGTCTGCAGCATCTACGCCTCCGGTCCCAGTCTTGGGACAGGGTACTCCATTCCAGGATCGGCTCTTCGGAAAGCCTATACGAGCCGGCAATACAGCCAGTACGAACCAGGAATCGTTCGCGGAAGAGTCAACAACAGCGCTCTCACCCTGCGCAGATAGGCTGCGCTAGACTTCGCGCATGTGGGACGCACTCCGCCTTGACGTCCGGCATTCCGTCCGCAGTTTGCGGCGGACTCCAGGTTTCTCTGCGATCGTCATCGTAACGCTGACGCTGGCTGTTGGCGCCGCTGGCGCACTGGGCAGCCTCCTCAACGCACTGGTATTGCGAAGACCCGTGGTCCCCAGTCCGGGGCAGCTCGTGGTTCTCTCGACCTTCGAGCCCCGCGCGAGTGTGGACGGGTATTTCTACGCCGACACGGTCAAGGCGTACCTCGCGTCCCAGCGGTCCTTCGCGCAGCTGTCCTTGTACGCTGGCGGCTCCCTGCCCGTCGAGTTCACCGGGCCGCGTTCGGGTGGGGTCGAAAGCGCCGTGGCGGAGGTCGTGTCCCCGAGCTACTTCGACGTGGTCGGCGCGCGCGCATCGGCCGGACGGTTCTTCAATGACTCAGATGATCGCGTCGTGGTGATCAGCGAGGCCTACCGGCGGCACATCTTCGGCGATGCGTCCGGCATCGGCCGAGTGATCAAGGTCGACACAGTGCCAGTGACGGTGATCGGCGTCGTCGCGGCGAACGGTTTCGGCGGTCTGGACGTCGACCGAGCGGTCGACATCATCGTGCCGTTCGAGGTGATGCGCGCGGCGGGCGGCGGCGTCCCGTCCCAACCGTTGCGATCGGAACAGCTCGTCGGACGTCTCGCCCGCGGCGTGTCCATCGACGCCGCGCGTGCGGAGCTGCGTGCGCGATGGCCGCCCGTGCAGGCGGCGACGCTGCCGGCGGCTCTGCCCGAAGCCGAACGGCAGGCGCTGCTCGGTCAGCGGCTCACCATTGAGCCGCTCGCCTCAGGATTTTCTGCTATTCGCGATCGGTACGGCACCACGCTCTGGATGCTTCTGGCGCTGACGGGAATCCTCTTGGCGATTACCTGCGTCAACCTTGCGGGCCTGACGCTGGCGCGCTCGCTGCAGCGCCGGCACCAGGTCGCGATTCGTCTCGCGCTCGGGGGAAGCGCGCGACGGGTGTTCTGGCAGCTGCTGGTCGATGGGATTCTGCTGGCCGCGGTGGCGTTCGCGGGTGCGCTTCCGCTGGCGTGGGGAATCATTCGAGTCGTCACGGCAACGCTGGTGAGCCCGAACGGACCGGACCTGCCGCCAGTCACTCCTGACGCCGGCGTGATCGCCGCGACGGCGTTGCTCACTATCGCCATCGGCCTCGCGATGGGCGTCGTGTCCGCGTGGCAGTCGGTCAGCGTCCGTGTCGACGAAGGCCTGCGTCACGGCCGGCGCGTGATCGGCTCATTGGGAGCGTTCGGGCGCGGCGTGCTCGCCGCACAGGTGGCGCTGACGATGACGCTGCTGGTCGGCGCGGGACTCTTCACGACGACACTGGCTCACTTGCGGGCGAACGATACGTCCCTCCAGTCGCAGCGCATCGTCTTTACCCGGGCGTTCCGTGGCCCCGGAGACCCGGAGCTGTTGCCGCCCGGGTACTACCAGGCGCTCGTCACCGAGCTTGCCAACATGCCGGGCGCCGATGCGGCCGCGTTGTCTGTGTACTACCCGACGTACTTCGGGCTCAAGGTAGCGGTTCCGACCGACTTTCACTACACGCGGGCCGACGGCGTCACACCGCTCGATGGTACGGTGCTGACGGAGTTCGTCTCACCCGGCTTCTTTGACCTGTTCCGATTCCGTCTCCTCAAAGGCCGCGACGTCTCGTGGAACGACCGCCTGGGGACACCCGCCGTCGCGCTGCTCTCGGCGTCCCTGGCGCGCGCGGTGTTCCCGGGTGGCGACGCGCTCGGCCAGCGCATCCGGATCGCCGGACGCGATCATCGAGAGGTCGAAGTCATCGGTGTGGTCGCTGACGCGCCCTATGTCAAGCTGGACGATCCGACTCCTCGCGTCGTCTTCCGGCCGATCATGCAGGAAACGGCACGGACACAGTTTCCGATGGCATACGTTCGCGCGACAGGCGACCTCGCGACGGTGCGCGACGGCTACACGCGCGTGTTCAGGTTACTCGGTCATCGGTCGCTGCGCAGGTTCTTCATCACGTCCTCAGAATGGGTTGACGGCGCCCTGCTGCAGGAACGCTTCACGGCGGGCCTGGCGACGATCGCGGCGGCGCTCACGGTCCTTCTCGCCTGCATCGGCGTCTACGGGCTGCTCGCCTATTCCGTGGCGGCGCGGACACGGGAGATCGGCGTTCGCGTGGCCCTCGGCGCCACGCGGCGGACGGTCGTCTGGATGGTTGTGCGCGACGGCTTGGCGGTTGCGGTCCCCGGGGTGTTCATCGGCGCTTTGTGCGCGTGGGCGGCTGCGCCGCTCGTGAGGGCGCAGCTCTACGGGATCGCCCCTGGTGATCCACGCACCCTGGTGATCGCCGCAACGTTATTGCTTGCCACGGTCCTCGCTTCGTCACTGCTGCCGGCGCTACGTGCGTCGAAGGTAGTGCCCCTCGATGCACTGCGTGAGGAGTAAACGACCAGACGACGATCTAGACAGGTGGTGCCCGCTCAGATCACGCCGGTCAGCCAATGGACGATGTTGAGCGCGAGTTGGCGATTGCCGTGATCACGGCGGTTCATGCCGAAGTGGTAGTCCTGCCCGCGATGAAGAGTGTAGGCGCTCAGCATGCTGGCCTCTCCGAGGATCACGACGCGGCCTCGGCCGGATGTCAGCGCCAGACCCTGGGTGGCCCCAGCAACCGACCGCCCGGCACTGTCGGGCGAATTCTGAGTCGGAAAGTCGCGAGCCGTCGAAGAAAGTTTCAGAAGCGGCGTGGCACTGGGTGGGCCCGCGACTGATCCTCCGCTGAATGTAATCACGCTGTCGACCCGCTCGGACGCGTCGCGCCCGTTGGTGATGGGATGCGACCCGAGCAAGCCGTTCGCACGTGAAAAAACGAGGAACGTCCACGAGTCACTGACTGGATCATGATTCGCCGCTTTGGCATCCTCGGTGTACCAGTTACTGAACGTGAGGCCGAACTGCCGACCGAGAAGCGACACCGCCGCACCCGAGGGCTTGTGATCGCTGACGATGAGCAACCCGCCGCCGCGGTCGACCCACTGGCGGATACAGTGGCTCTCCTCCGCATCGAACGCGTCGATGTCCCAATCGAGCGCGCCCTTGAGACCAAGCGCGTTAGCAAACATCGCGACCGCGCCCTTCGCGCCGAGCGCATTCGGGATGATCAGGACGCGAGCGCCCGCCAGGGACGCGTCGGTGATACGTCCCGTGCGTTCCGCCACACGATAGCCGTCGGCTTCGAGCAGCCGAGCGAGTGGCCGATAACTGGTCGTCGCGGTATGGACCTCGTAATGACCCGCATCGACCAGAACCGTGGGGCCCTCGTGAAAGGCGGGACGCGCGATCCGCACGTCAAACGACGGATCGTAGCGCCGCCAGTTCGAGATTGCTTGCCAAACGAAGAGCGTGAGCAGGAGCGTGACGCCGCTCGCGGCCATCGCC